>NZ_RZQP01000510.1:0-738 GCF_003998165.1 Mesorhizobium sp. M7A.F.Ca.US.007.01.2.1
TCCGATCCTGCTGCTCGACGAGCCGACAGCCTCGCTCGATGCCAGGAACCGCGATGTCGTGATCGAACTCATCGCCGCCAAGAAGGCTGCAGGTGTCGCCCTGCTCGGCATCTTCCATGACCACGATGTACGCGAGGCGGTTGCCGACCGCATCATCGACGTCACCGCTTTCGCGCCCGGAAAAATCGCCGCATGACCAGGAAATTATCCGAGACGCCGTTGATCCATCCGACGGCGGAGGTGCAGAACTCGACGCTCGGCCGTTGGACCGAGATCGCCGACCGCAGCCGGGTCTCGGAAAGCGAACTCGGCGACTATTCCTACATGATGCAGGACTGCGCCGTCTGGTGCGCGACGATCGGCAAGTTCGCCAACATCGCCGCCAGCGTGCGCATCAACGCCACCAACCACCCGACCTGGCGGCCGACGCTGCACCATTTCACCTATCGCGCCTCCGATTACTGGGACGATGCCGAGCACGAGACAGAATTTTTCGCCCAGCGCCGCGCCAAGCGGGTCACCATCGGCCACGACACCTGGCTCGGTCACGGCTCGACCATCCTGCCCGGCGTCACCATCGGCGATGGCGCCGCGGTCGGCGCCGGCGCTGTCGTCTCGAAAGATGTAGCGCCCTATATGATCGTCGCCGGCGTGCCGGCAAAGCCGATCCGCGAGCGCTTCGATCGCCGCACGGCCGAACGCTACCAGGCGCTGGCCTGGTGGGACTGGGACCATGCA
>NZ_RZQP01000511.1:0-708 GCF_003998165.1 Mesorhizobium sp. M7A.F.Ca.US.007.01.2.1
CCTTGCAGGCGGATCAGAAACCCGGCCGAGGTCAATTCTCTGAGCGCCCGGTGAACCGTCATCCGCGAGACGCCGAGTGAAGCGACCAACTCATTCTCGGACGGCAGCTTGCGATCTTTGCCCCACCGGCCCGTTCCGATGTTTGCCAGGATGTAGTCCTTCACCTTCTCGTAAAGAGGGCTGGCGGTGTCGGGCAAAGTGATCATTTCAAAAGTCCTTTCCGGCGATTCATCGGAAATCACGACTCGACAGGTTGCCGCATGCGGATGATTGTTTTCAAGCCGTCGCTGCGCCCCGCCAACAGCCGCTCATAGGCAGCCGGAATGTCATCCAGGCCGATCTCCTGGTCGATCAGCGCCAGCAGCGGTTCGCTCAATTCACCCAGCATCCGCACGGCCTCGGGCAGTTCGTCGGCAAAGGCATGGCATCCCAGCAACCCGATTTCGCGTTCGACCAGCGTATTGGGATCAATGTCGAGGCGGCCGTGGAAGATGCCGACCATGGCGATCGTACCGCCGGGATCGAGAACGCCGAGCAGCTGATTGAGCGCCGCGACGCTGCCGGTCGCCTCGATGGCCGCGAGCAGCGGGGCATTGGCAGTTGCGGCGGCAACGGCGTCCCGGCTCAGATCGACCATCCGGGCACCCGTCACCCGCCCCACCCGGGCCCAGCGGCTCTGGTTGCCGTCGGCGATCAGCACGGTGCCGG
>NZ_RZQP01000512.1:0-707 GCF_003998165.1 Mesorhizobium sp. M7A.F.Ca.US.007.01.2.1
GGTTACAGGCTCGCCGGAAACCGCCGCCGATAGTGATCGACCACTTCTGGATTGCGCAGATTGACCGGCAGCTTGCCCGCCAGCACCAGCAGGGCTTCGCCCGCCGCGCCGACGCCCATGCGCATCATCGATTCCTCGGTGATCCCCGCCATGTGCGGCGTGACGATAACATTGTCGAAGCCGAAATAGGGATGGTTCGACGGCAGCGGCTGCGTCGCAAACACGTCGAGCGCGGCGCCGCCGATGCGCCGTTTCTGCAAGGCCTCGATCAGCGCGTCGTCGTCGACGACCGGTCCGCGCGACACGTTGATCAGCAGCGCCTGCGGCTTCATGCGGGCGATCCGCTCACGGTTGATCAGGCCGCGCGTTTCCGGCGTCAGCGGGCAGCACAGAACGATGATGTCGCTCTGCTCGACGAGAGCGTCGATCGACAGGAAGCCGACCTTGTCCGGCGCCGGCTGCATGCTGCGCGTCGTTGCCACCACCTTCAGGTCGAAGCCGTGCGCGGCGATATGGCCGACCGCCTGGCCGACGGCGCCGAGGCCGACGATGCCGATCGTCTTGCCGGCAAGCTCGCTGTTGGCGTTGGCGTGCTCGCGGCCGGCAAGCCAGCCTTTGGCGCGCAGGTCGCGATCGACGACGCGGAAGTTGCGCAGCAAGGCGAGGGCCACGAACATGACGTGTTCGGCCACCGAGCGGGCATTGAC
>NZ_RZQP01000513.1:0-698 GCF_003998165.1 Mesorhizobium sp. M7A.F.Ca.US.007.01.2.1
TCTCTCGCCCGGGACTAGAGTCCGGCGATGCGGATTCTTTTTGCATTTTTGACATCTCTGCTTGTTTCCGGCGTCATTTATGGCCCGGCATGGGCGGATGGTGCTGTCGCGCCGCCGTCCACTCAGGATGCACCGCCCGCCCCAACGACGAAACAAGCCCGCCTCGATCAGCTGTTCAGCGACTTGAAACGCGAACGCAACGAAAAGGCGGCGGAGCGCATCGCCGGCAACATCTGGAGCGAGTGGTCGCAATCCGGCAGCGCCTCGATCGACCTGATGATGCAATGGTCGCAAAAAGCCGTCGAGGGCCAGAAGTTCGACGTCGCGCTCGATTTCCTCGACCAGGTGGTGACTTTGCAGCCGACTTATGCCGAGGGCTGGAACCGGCGCGCCACCGTCCATTTCATGATGAAGAACTACGGCAAGTCGATGTCCGACATCGACCATACGCTGCAGCTCGAGCCGCGCCATTTCGGTGCGCTGTCCGGCCTGGCGCAGATCATGGCGTTGACCGGCCACAAGCAATCGGCGCTCGAGGCCTGGCAAAAGGTGCTGGCCATCTATCCGATGATGCGCAGCGCCCAGGACCAGGTCGGCACGATTTCGGAGGAACTTGCCGGTGAAGGCATTTGATTGCTCTAGGGGAGTAAGGGAATAGGGCAGTAAGACAGTAGGGGCAGATCGCACCTGCGGAACAC
>NZ_RZQP01000514.1:0-690 GCF_003998165.1 Mesorhizobium sp. M7A.F.Ca.US.007.01.2.1
CCAGCGATAGCCCTGGCCGGCGATCAGCTCGAAGTCCTTCTGATTGACCGCATAGGTGGAATCGGCCGAACCGATAATCAATTCCGGCAGGTTCTTGCTGGCACGCGACGGTTTTGACGTCGCATCGTCGGCGTTTGCTACGATCGGAGCAAGGACAAATCCGGCGAGCGCGGCGAAGAAAAACCTACGGCAAAGTTTCATGTCTTGAGCCTCCCGATGATCAATGTCTGCTATTTGGGCGAAATGACCACACCCCAGGGCTGCTGGCCCACAGTGAGCGATTGGACCGGCTCGTCGGTGGCCGTGTCGATGAAGGTGATATCGTTGGAATTGCCATTCGTAGTGATCAGCGTTTTCTGGTCGGGCGTGAAGGCCAGATGCCAGACGCGCTGGCCGACGAGGATGTATTTTTCCACCTCATAAGTGTCGGTATTGATCACCGCGACATGGTTCGCCGGGCCGAGCGCGACATAGGCTTTCTTGCCATCGGCGCTGATGGCGATGCCTACCGGCTGGATGGTTTCGGCCCGCAGTCCCTGAATCGCGAACTGGATCTTCTTCACCACTTCGCGTTTGGCGTTGTCGATGACGCTGACGGTGCCGCCGACCTCGGCGCTGACCCAGACCTGCGAGCCGTCGGGCTTGAATTCGGCGAAGCGAGGACGCGTGTCGACCAGCACATTGTCCGTC
>NZ_RZQP01000515.1:0-663 GCF_003998165.1 Mesorhizobium sp. M7A.F.Ca.US.007.01.2.1
AACGGCCTGGGCCAAATATAAGCAGCACATCGAGAAAGACCCGGCGCTGACCCGCCGTTTCCAGGTGGTCAAGATCGACGAGCCGTCGGAGGCGGTGGCCGTTCTGATGTTGCGCGGTGTGGCAGGGGTTCTGGAGCAACACCACAAGGTGCAGATACTCGACGAGGCGATCGAGGCAGCAGTCGGCCTGTCGCATCGCTACATCCCGGCACGGCAACTGCCTGACAAGGCGGTGAGCCTCCTCGACACCGCCTGCGCCCGTGTCGCCATATCGCAGCATGCTACGCCAGCCGAGGTCGAGGACATCATGCGCCGCCGCCAGGCTCTGGAGGTCGAGCGCGGCATCATCGGGCGCGAGGCCGCGATCGGCATCGAGGTGGCTGAACGGCAGGCGCGCGTCGACACCGGGCTTGCCGAAAGCGAGATCGCCCTGGCTGCGGCGCAGCAGCGTTGGGATCGTGAAAAGGTGCTCGTCGCCGAGATACTCGAACTGCGCGCCAGGCTGCGCGGCGAGGGTGTGGCGCTCGATGCGGCCACCGGTGGGGCCGATGCCGAACCGGCAGCGGCGAACGCAGAAACGACCAAGGTAGCGGAGTCGTCAGAGACTGAGCCGCCCAAGGCCGCCCAGACGGACGCGGAGACACAGGCCGCTGCCGGTTCGGC
>NZ_RZQP01000516.1:0-650 GCF_003998165.1 Mesorhizobium sp. M7A.F.Ca.US.007.01.2.1
ACAGGAACGTAAGGTGAAACTAGCGAGGACTTTGCGCGGCTCCGCTACTGCGGGATTGCGCCTAGTTGCAACGGCCAGAACAAATCAAGGCCAAAAGCGAGCCGCTAGGCGCTACCCAGCCGTAGACCCAAAGAATGGCCGGTGCGGGGATGCTTAGGTTGGAAGCGTGGGCCGCACCTGCCATTGCGGGATAGCTCCTAGGGATCATCCCCGCGCTGCCTAAGTTATAGGCATATTAGCGATTGCAATTGAGACTGACGTCCCTACCCAGCCGTAGGGGGATAGCTAAATCCAGCTAGGGGAAAGACCGTTGCGCAGAAAACCAAAGGAGCCGCTAAGCAGTTAGACCGTTGCACCGCTGGCGATCTGTGCACATGACGCCGACCCATCCAACGTCTATCCTTAAGCCGGTGAGGGAACACCTGAACCGCCAAGGGGCGGCGGACATGAAGGCGTACCGCCCGGCGGGCAACGCCTGAATCCAACAATCCTGTTGAATTGGCCCGCTGCCGAGAGGTGGCGGGCCTTATTCTTTGTGTTGAACGATGTAGCTATTGCTGACGGCGTTGCTCCCAACACCGCGCGTGACAACAACGGTGGTGTACCCAGCGGGCAGTGAACCGGTGACAGTCTCGTCGAGGGGATGACAT
>NZ_RZQP01000517.1:0-649 GCF_003998165.1 Mesorhizobium sp. M7A.F.Ca.US.007.01.2.1
TGGCCAGGATGTGATCCGGAACGCGATCGCCATTACTCTTATAAATTGTCATGACTTAACTCCCATTGTTGGCTTTCCGCCTTTTAACATTCCGCATCCAGGCCATGATGTCAAAGACGGCGTGGATTGAGAACATGTTAGGGAATGTGCAACTTTGAAAGGGGAGCGGTTCGCGTGATAACGACAGTCTTGGCGCAAATTTGCTACTGTCCGACGGATTCTTCTGGAATCGCGATAGTCGATTAAACTGAGACATTTACTCTGGCCCGCACAGCACCAGAATCGATCCACCATGAGGCCAAAAGCCCCGCCGGACTGTCAGTATTCCTTCTCGTAGAAGATGCCGCCCTTGGCTTCGCCGGCATCGTTGGCCTCGCCGCGCAGCTTGACGCCGCGCCCGACATTGAGGTCGATCGTCGCCTTGCCCGAGCCAGGCTTGTCGCCCTTCTGGATGGTGACATAGGTGCGGTCGTTGAGGTATTTGCCGGCCGAAACCGCCGTGCCGCCCTGGTCGTCGGTGGTGACGTCGAGATCGTCGACGCCAATTGCGCTGCGCAGGTTTTCCAGCAGCGACGTCGAGCCGCCGACGCCGGCCAGCTGCCCCGCCGCTTCGGCGAGCTGGGCGATCTGCAGCGGCGACAGGTTCGAC
>NZ_RZQP01000518.1:0-638 GCF_003998165.1 Mesorhizobium sp. M7A.F.Ca.US.007.01.2.1
ACATGGTGGCGGGCACGCTGGTGCCCGACAGCGGGCAGATCGGCGTGCATGGCGACATCGAGGACAACTACTCGGTGTCGCGCGCGCAGCAGCTCGGCATACGCTGCGTCTTCCAGGAGCTGTCGCTGTGCCCCAATCTCAGCGTCGCCGAGAACACACGCATCAACCACGCTTCGCTGCGTGGCTTCGGCTGGCGGCGCAAGGCGGCCGAGCTGATCGCCGCCAAGCTCGACGAGATCTTTCCGGGTCATAGCATCTCGGCGTCGGACATTGTCGGCGACCTGTCGATCGGCCGTCGCCAGATGGTCGAAGTGGCGCGCGCCTTCACCGTCACGCAGGATCGTCTCGACCTCGTCATCCTCGACGAGCCGACATCGTCGCTCGACGCGCATACGGCGGGCCAGTTGCTGGCCTTCGTGCGCCGCTTCGTTGCCGGCGGCAAAAGCTGCATCCTGATCTCGCATGTGCTGGGCGAGGTGCTGCGCAACGCCGACCGCATCGTGGTGATGCGCGACGGCAAGGTGGTTGTCGCCGATGCGGCGGATGCATTCGACCGCGACCGGCTGGTGACGGCGATGGGCGGCGCGGAGGCGCGCCAGAAGATCGCCGCTGAAATCGCTGCCGCCAAGCCCGCCGCC
>NZ_RZQP01000519.1:0-620 GCF_003998165.1 Mesorhizobium sp. M7A.F.Ca.US.007.01.2.1
TTCCAGGTCATCGTCGCCACCACCCGCCGCGACATCTGGCAAAACAACCAGCGTGGCCTGGCACCCGCCGACCTCGCCATGCATGTCGTGCTGCCCGAACTCGACGGCCGCGTCCTCGCCGGCGCCATTTCCTTCAAGGGCGAGACCGAGACCGATCCCGCACTCGGCCACCGCGCCTTCGCCAACCGGCCGGAACCGGATCGCGTGGCGCAGGTCGCTGACCGCGTCGCGGCCTTCATCAAGTTGCAGGAGACACCCCGCGCCGGGCGCAAGCTGGCCATCCTGATCCCGGATTACCCTAGCGCTCCTGGTCGAACCGGCTATGCCGTCGGCCTCGACGTGCCGTCCAGCGTGCTCGCCATGCTGCATGACCTGAAGGAGCAGGGCTATGTGATTGAGGGGATTCCGCAGACGCCGCGTGGGTTGCTGGATTTGCTGGAAGCCAGCGATACTGGATTGGCCTTAGATAACTACATTGCCTTCTCGACGGAGTTGCCGACTGCGGCAATTACTGCGGTCGAAGCCGCTTGGGGCAAAGCGGAAGACGAAACAGGTTTGCGCAGAAGCTTCCCCTTCCGCGCCGCCACCTTCGGCAACGTCACCATCGCCCTCGCCCTGTC
>NZ_RZQP01000051.1:0-34187 GCF_003998165.1 Mesorhizobium sp. M7A.F.Ca.US.007.01.2.1
GCGCTTGGCGGGGCCGACGAGATCCTCACCCGCCGGCGTCAGACCACGTCCTCGCCCTTGCGCCGCCAGCAGCGGCTCGCCGACGATTTCCTCCAGCCGCTGCATCTGGGCGGTCACCGCCGAGGGCGAGCGGCCAATGCTTGCAGCCGCCCGGGCCAGCGAGCCGCTGTCGACGAAAGCAAGGAAGGTTCGGAGCAGATCGGAATCCAGTGTTCCCATACTTCGATAATATCGAAGTATGGGTTAAAAGCAATTCGATTTTTTTGACTAAAAGGTGGTGGCATGGTTGTTTCAACGGCGATCGGACGCCGCTCAAGCCAAGGAGAAGAAGAATGCCTATCATCAACATCAGCGTCACCGGCAAACCTGACGCGGCGCTTTCCGCTCGCATCGCAAAGGAGGCCACAGAAATCACCGCGACGCAGCTGCGCAAGGACCCGACGATCACGGCAGTTGCCGTGTCCTATGTCGATCCGCAGCACTGGTTCGCCGGCGGCAAGTCGCTGGCCGAGCACGGCACCAACACGTTCTGGCTTGATATCAAGGTGGTCGACGGCACCAACACCAAGCTTGAGCTGGAGGCCTATCTGAAGGCGATCTTCGCAGCCTTCGGCCGTCTGCTGGGCGGCGTGCACGAGGAGAGCTACGCCTTCGTGCATGAAGTGCCGGCAGCCGCTTACGGCTATGGCGGCAAGACGCAGGAATTTCGTTTCATCAGTGGACGGCTGCAGGCGGCGTGAGAAGCAGCTTCCCGCACCAAGGGAAGCAAAAGCTCCGCATTGACCTTGCTCCCACATCGTCTAGGTTCTGGCCGACACGGCCGCAAAGAGCCGAGATGCTAAAAACGTTGGGAGAGACGCGGCATGATCCTGACACTGGCGCTGCTTGCGGGTCTTGTTCTGGCCTGGCTCCTGATTGGCGTGGCGGAAAAATTCCGCCTCGGCCTACGCTTCACCCAGGCGCTGCTCTATGTCCCGTTCAAGCTTGCCTACCGGATCGGAGACAGCCGCATCAGGATCGCCCGCAAGGCGCAGGCCCCAGTCATCTACGTCATCTCGCATCAATCGCGCTTCGAGCCGGCGCTGATGCTGTCGCTGCTGCCGGAAGACACGCTGCATATTCTCGATGAGGTCTCGGCGCGCTCGCCGTGGCTCGAACCTTGGCGCGAGCTTGGCCGTACCATCGCCTTCAACGCCGAACATGTCTTCGTCAGCCGCCGGCTGGTGCGGGTGCTGAAGGGCAAGGGCCGGCTCGCTGTCTATCTGCCGGATGCAGTCGAGCCCGACGTCAAGACGTTTCGGTTGTTTCGTGCCGTCACCCGCATCGCCATGCAGGCCGATGCCAAAATCGTGCCGATCTTCGTCGGCGGCGCGCGCAGCCTGCCGGTGTCGCTGACGCCTGGGGACAAGGCGCCACGACACTGGTTTCCGCAACTGTCGATCAGCGTGCTGGAGCCGATGACCATCACTGAGCTGGTGGCGCGCAACCCCGAGCAGGCCTCGAACACCAACGCGCTGTTCGACCGTGTCGCCGAGGCGCGGCTCTTCGGCACCAACCTCGATCGTGGCCTGTTCCTGGCCATGCGCGATGCCGCCGACCGCGTCGGCGCTTCGCATATCATCATCGAGGACGTGATCTCCGGCGCGCTGAGCTACCGCAAGCTGTTCATCGGCGCCCGCGTCCTGGGCAGGCGCTTCGAGGCGGTAACGGCTCCGGGCGAGGCAGTCGGCGTGATGCTGCCCAATGCCAATGGCGTCGTGCTGTCGCTCACCGGCCTTCTGTCGGCTGGCCGGGTGGCGGCGATGATCAACTACACGGCCGGGCCGGCGAGCGTCACCGCGGCCGTGCGCACGGCGGTGATAAGGACCGTGATTTCGTCCCGCGCATTCGTCGAGAAGGCCGATCTTGCCGATATCGTCGCGGCGGTCGAAAAGGGCGGCGCCAGGCTTCTCTGGCTCGAGGATGTGCGGGAGAGCGTCACCGCGCTGGACAAGCTTGCCGCCGCCTTGCTGTGGCGCTGGCCGCTGCAGCGACAGGACGCGGCCAAGCCGGCGGTGATCCTGTTCACCTCGGGCTCGGAAGGCACGCCGAAGGCAGTCGTGCTGTCGCACAAGAACCTTTACGCCAACGCCATGCAGGCTGAGGCGCGCATCACCATCTCGCCCGCCGACATCCTGCTCAACGTGCTGCCGGTGTTCCATTCGTTCGGCCTGACGGGCGGCACCATCCTGCCGCTGGTCACCGGGGTAAAACTGTTCCTCTACCCCTCGCCGCTGCACTACAAGATCATCCCCGAGGTTGCGCGCAAGGTGAAACCGACCATTATGTTCGGCACCGACACGTTCCTCGCCAACTATGCGCGTACCGCCAAGGACGGCGATTTTTCCAGCCTGCGCTTCGTCGTTGCCGGCGCCGAGGCGGTGAAGCCGGAAACCCGCCGCGTCTATCGCGAACGCTTCCAGGCCGAGATCATCGAAGGGTTCGGGCTGACAGAGGCGGCACCGGTGGTTGCCGTCAACACGGCAATCCATGGCCGCGACGGTACCGTCGGGCGGCTGCTGCCGGCCATGCGCATGAAGCTTGAGCCGATCGAAGGCATTTCCGACGCCGGCCAATTGTGGCTCGACGGACCGAACCTGATGATGGGCTACATGACCGCGGACCGCCCCGGTGAATTGCAGCCGCTGACGGGCTGGCACGACACCGGCGACATCGTCGCTGTCGACCGCGAAGGCTTCATCACCATTCGCGGCCGCGCCAAGCGCTTCGCCAAGATCGCCGGCGAGATGGTGTCGCTGGGTGCTGTCGAGATGCTGGTGCAGTCGTTGTGGCCGGAAGAACGCCATGCGGCGGTAGCGGTGCCGGACAAGAGGCGCGGCGAGCGCATTGTGCTGGTCACCACCGCCGACGACGCCAATCCCGACGAGTTGCGCAGATTCGGCAAACAAGCCGGCGCCGCCGAACTGATGGTGCCCAACGACATCGTCAAGGTCGAGGAAATCCCGGTGCTGGGTTCGGGCAAGACCGACTATGTCTCGACCCGAAAGCTGGCGATCGACAGGCTGGGGCTCGGCGTCGCGGCCTGAGTCGGATCAAGCACTTCCGCCGACCTTCTAACCTATATCCGAAGGCGGTACCTTCTCGCCCTCCAGCTTGGCGCGTTTCGAATAGGCGCGCACACTGAACGGCAGGAAGATCAGGTAGCCGGCAACCGAAGCGGTCAGCGTGTACCAGGGGTAGGTCATCAGCAGCAGTACGTAGAGCACGACACCCAGGATGATCGGCAACACCCTGTCGCCCGGGATTTTCAGGCTCTTGCCGGAATAGACCGGCAGCCGGCTGACCAGCAGGAAGGCGACCAGTATGGTAAAGCCGGTGGCGACGAAGGCCGCTGGACGACTGGGCTCCAGCCCTGTGCGCAGGAAATAGAGATAGAGCGGCAGCATCACCAGCACCGCGCCCGCCGGCGCCGGCACGCCGACGAAATATTCGGACTGCCATATCGGGCGATCGGCCTTCTCGTCATCGAGCACGTTGAAACGGGCGAGGCGCAGCCCGCAGGCGATGGCGAACAGCAGTGCCGCGATCCAGCCCGGCGAGCCGGCGCGGTCGAGCAGGAAGGCATAGAGCACCAGAGCCGGCGCCACGCCGAAATTGACGATGTCGGCTAGCGAATCCATCTGCGCGCCGAATTTCGAGGTCGCCTTCAGCATCCGCGCCAAGCGGCCGTCGATGCCGTCGAGGAAGGCGGCAAGCAGCACCATCACCACCGCCGGCTCGAAGCGACCTTCGAAGCCGAAGCGGATGCCGGACAGGCCGGCGCAGATGGCGAGCACGGTGACCAGATTGGGCAGCACCATGCGCATCGGGATTTCGCGGATGCGCGGACCGCCGCTGGCATGGGCCTCGAACTTTTTGTATTGCGTGCCCACCGGTCAGGAAACCCGAACAAGAGGCGTGCCGGCAACACCGCCGAATTCGGCCAGCACGGTTTCGCCGCCA
Organism: Mesorhizobium sp. M7A.F.Ca.US.007.01.2.1; assembly: GCF_003998165.1. Lineage (NCBI taxonomy): Bacteria > Pseudomonadati > Pseudomonadota > Alphaproteobacteria > Hyphomicrobiales > Phyllobacteriaceae > Mesorhizobium > Mesorhizobium sp. M7A.F.Ca.US.007.01.2.1. Next base: position 4,003 of record NZ_RZQP01000051.1, read on the forward strand.
ACCGCAGTCTGGCCGACGGCAACGCGCGGCGTGGCGGTCAGCGGCAGGAACACGTCGACACGCGAGCCGAAGCGGATCAGGCCAAAACGCTCGCCAGTGCCGATCGAGCCGCCGGCCTCGGCCCAGCAGACGATGCGCCGCGCCACCAGGCCGGCGATCTGGACGGCAGCGACCGTGCCATTGGGGCTCTCGATGACCAGGCCGTTGCGCTCGTTCTCGGTGCTGGCCTTATCCAGTTCCGCATTGAGGAATTTGCCCGGCCGATGTTCGATTTTCGCAATACGGCCGCGCACCGGGGCGCGGTTCACGTGGCAGGAAAAGACGTTCATGAACACCGAGATGCGGGTCATCTCGGCATTGCCGAGGCCGAGTTCGCGCGGCGGCACGGCGGGTCCGACCGCCGAGATGATGCCGTCGGCGGGGCTGACCACCAAGCGGTCGTCGACCGGCGTGACGCGCTCGGGATCGCGGAAGAAATAAACGCACCAGGCCGTCAGGATCAGACCGATCCAGAACAGGACCGAGGAGAAATAGCCGAGGAAAAGCGTCGCCGCGCCAAAGGCCGCGATGAAGGGATAGCCTTCGCGATGGATCGGTACGAACGCGTTCTTGACCGTATCGACAAGGCTCATCAGCTAAAAACAGGCTCCGTTTCAAGTCCGGCCTCAATAGCCGAAAGCCCCCCTCGCCGCAACGCAACAATCGGCGGCGCGGGCGAACGGGCAAGGGCCTGTCGCCTCAGGATAGCCGAACGCTCCGCGTTCGTGAGGTCGCGACCGGCTCGCATGCCTGTGCCACTGGCGTCAGAATTTCGAGACAATCAGCCCAGATCAGTTGGCACCATCGGCTTCGGCGCGCACAAAATGTTCTTCGATCTCAAGCCTATGGGCATCCGCCAGCGGATCTTCGGCGCCCGACCTCAAGAGCGCGCTCCCGTTGGGAGAGGACACCAAAAACAGCAGTCTACCGTCAGCAGCAACTGTCCAACTGACGACCGATCCTCCCTCGCTCGGAATCAGCATCGATGGCAAAGCAACTGCTCCTGCCGTATCAATTCCAGCCCTGCGCAAAAGAAGGTCGAGGGCTGCTGGTGCCCCGTATTCATCAGCCAGTTCGATGACTGTCGCTATTGAATCAGCGCCGACATGCGACAGCTTCAGACCGACACGTGGAGCACCTTCGCCAAGTAACTCATCAACGCTATCGACCGGTCCGAGGTCGAGTTGCAGTTCTGTACCATCAGCAGCCAGGTACTGGTATGCAGCCGCATGCGTTGGCGTGACTACGCACAAACGCACCCTGCCGGCGTTGGTTACGACCGGAAATGTCATCTGCTTCTCGCCATCTATGTCCAACATCCGTCCTTTGCCGAGCCCGAGCTTAACCTCGGGCTGCGGCAAAGCTGCACAGGCGAGCCCGATGCCCACTTCAAGTCGGCTCGTCATCACTGCTTTCAGATGGAACACCGAACGATGGCGCAATCGAGGTTCGCGCCTGGAGTTGGCCATCACAATGTCAAGAGTGGCCTCCTGGCATTCGGCATCGTCGACAATCTCCAGTTCAGGCCAGGAGGCTATCCAACCCACTGCGCGGGCAAGCATCGGGACGCTGTCTTCCTCCTCGTAAAAAAGATCGTCGAGTCCATCAAGGAAATCAGCGCGGCCACCTTCGAATCCAGTCTGTTCCTCCGCTTCCTTGGGATGTTCCCGGACCCAAGCAACCATCTGTTTCAAAATAGCTAAATGGTTTTCTGCTCGCATTCCAGCCAAAGCCAAATGCACATCCGAGGTGACTTTATCGAGGTGATCACGGTAATTGTGAATAAATTGGCTATGGCCGCCATTAGCCACTTCCATCCCGTATAGGTAAGCGTGAAAAAACTGCCTCGCTGACGGCGGTATTTCGTGATCTTTGTAGAGGCCCTGATCAAACATTGCGGTCACGAAATCCATGACTGCAGTCACGAGGTCAGCAACGTAGTTTTCCTTAGCGGCGCGCTCGACTGCTGAAAACGGGACAACAATTGAAGTCACGCGCGGACTGGCCGTCGGTTGCTCCGGCTGGTGCGCCGAAATCGTTGTCGACTGCTGCAGCCTTTTCTTTCGCGAAAAAATTCCGAACATTCCAAAGCCTTCTTACCCGGAGGAAAGCAATACCGGTAGATCAGAGTCTGTCAGCAGAATATCACTTGGAAAAGTGGATAAAAAGGCGCTTGAAATTCATTTTCACTGCGTCTTACCAATATTTTGAAGAACACTTCAACCGATAGTTTGAAGAACACTCCAAAAACTGACCTCGAGGCTTCGTCGCGAACTCAGCAAAGAGCAGCCAAACCAAAATTATCGGTTCTGTGCCTGTCGGCAGACCGCTGCCTCGCCCGTCCTTGGTGAGACAGCGCCATCATGGACCATTTGGCGATGCTGACGCACTCAACAAGGAGTCCCCTACATGCAGAAACCACCTGCCCCCCAAGCGCATCTCGTCACTGCCGGTCTCGCTTTCGGCGAGTCGCCGCGCTGGCATGACGGACGGCTGTGGCTTTGCAACTGGGGCACCGGCGAGATTATCGCCGTCGATGCCGACGGCAACCGCGAGGTCATGCTCACCGTACCGGCTGTCCTGCCCTACTCCATTGACTGGCTGCCGGATGGCCGCCTGCTCGTCATCTCCGGCCGCGAAGGGCTGCTGCTACGACAGGAGGCCGACGGGAGCCTCGTCACTCGCGCCGATTTGCGTGACCTGTCGAAAAGCCCTTGGAACGAGATCGTCGTCGACGGGCGCGGCAACACCTATGTCAATGGCGGCGGACCGGCGCCGGCTTCTGGCGAGCATTTCAGCCCCGGCACCATCGTGTTGATCACGCCGGACGGCGCGGTCCGGCAGGTGGCGGAAAATATCGCCTTTGCCAACGGCATGGCAGTGAGCCCGGACAACAAGACGCTGATTGTCGCGGAATCCCATGCCAATCGGCTGACCGCCTTCGACATTGCCGCCGACGGCAGCCTTGCCAACCGAAGGGTCTGGGCCGACCTCGACGGCTATCCCGACGGCATCTGCCTCGATGCCGAAGGGGCGGCCTGGTATGCGGATGTTCCCAACAAGCGTTGCGTGCGGGTGCGTGAAGGCGGCGAGGTGCTGCAGACAGTGACCGTCGATCGCGGCTGCTTTGCCTGCATGCTGGGCGGCACCGACAGGAAAACGCTGTTCATTCTCGCCGCCGAATGGCGCGGCTTCGAGCATATGGTCAGCGACGCCCGCACCGGCCAGGTGTTCAGCGTCGAAGCGCCGGCACCTGGCATCGGCTGGCCGTAACAGCCTTGCTACAGCCCGGGAACCCTCTGATAGTTGGCGATGTCGGCGCGAACGCCGAGCCGGGCGATCGTCTCCTGCGGGTTGAAGGCGATGCGCTCGTGCGCGGCCTTGACGATCGGCACGACATTGTCGACGGCCGCCTGGCTTTCCCATTCGACGATGGTGACGAGGTTGAATTCGCCCGGCCCGGAGAATTGCTCGAGCAGGAAATCCTGCACGAAGCCATGCTGCAGGCGCAGCAATTCATGCGTTGTCCTGACCTTGGCGAGTATCTCCTCGCGGGCGCCGGCCGGGACGACGAATTTGTCCACCCTGAACACGCTGCCGCCGTTAACAGTCTGATTTATCTTGCTCATTTCGATTGCTCCGTTCCTGGATCATGGTGTTTTTTGGGCTCCAGGAACGGCCTACAATCTCAACTTAAGTTGAGATCAAGTGCAAAAATCAGATCACACGCCGAACCTTCAATTCACCTCCGACGTGCGCCGGCGGACGATGACACCAAGTTCGTCGCCTTCGCGAGCCAAGCGCAGCCGCTCTTCGGCCTCGGTCGCCTCGCGCTGGCGGTCCCACATCGAGGCGTAGAGGCCATGCTTGCGCATCAGCTCGGCATGGGTGCCGCGCTCGGCGATCTGGCCGTCCTGCAGCACGATGATCTCATCGGCCGTGATCACCGTCGACAGGCGGTGAGCGATGACGATGGTGGTGCGGCCACGGCTGACCAGATCGAGCGCGGCCTGGATCTCCTGTTCGGTGTGGCTGTCGAGCGCCGAGGTCGCTTCGTCGAGCATCAGGATCGGCGGCGCCTTCAAAATGGTGCGGGCGATTGCCACGCGCTGCTTCTCGCCGCCCGAAAGTTTTAGCCCGCGTTCGCCGACCATCGACTTGTAGCCGTCAGGCAATCGCTCGATGAACGGGCCGATCTGAGCGAGTTCGGCCGCCTTGCGCATATCCTCCTCGCTGGCACCGATGCGGCCATAGCGGATGTTGTAGGCGATGGTGTCGTTGAACAGCACGGTGTCCTGCGGCACCATGCCGATCGCCCCGCGCAGGCTCTCCTGCGTCACGTCCCTGATATCCTGGCCATCGATCAGCACCTGGCCGCCCTGCACGTCGTAGAAGCGGAACAGAAGCCGCGAGATGGTCGACTTGCCGGCACCCGAAGGCCCGACAATGGCGACGGTCTTGCCGGCCGGCACCTCGAAGCTGATGCCCTTCAGGATCTTCCGGTTCGGGTCATAGGAGAAGTGCACGTCGCGGAACTCGACCTTGCCGGCGCTGACCGCGATTGGCCTGGCATCCGGCTTGTCGACGATCTCCTGCGGCACATCCAGCAGATCGAACATCTGCTCGATATCGGTCAGCCCCTGGCGGATTTCGCGGTAGATGAAGCCGATGAAATTGAGCGGCACCGACAGCTGCATCAGCATGGCGTTGATGAAGACGAAGTCACCGACCGTCTGCGTGCCGGCCTGCACTTCGAGCGCCGACATGCACATGACGATGACGGTGCCCAGGCCGAAGATGATGCCCTGCCCGAAATTCAGCCAGCCAAGCGAGGTCCAGATGCGCGTCGCGGCGACCTCGTAGCGTGCCATGGAGCGGTCGAAGCGCTCGGCTTCCATGCCCTCATTGTTGAAATATTTCACCGTCTCGTAGTTGAGCAGCGAGTCGATTGCCTTGGTGTTGGCGTCGGTATCGCTGTCGTTCATGTCGCGGCGGATCGAGATGCGCCAGTCGCTGGCGCGGACCGTGAACCAGACATAGACCCAGACGGTGACCGCGACGACGACCACATATTTCCAGCCATAGGTGTAGGCGAAGATGCCCGTGGTCAGCGCGAATTCGAGGATGGTCGGCGCCGTGTTGAGCATGATGAAGCGCACGATCGTCTCGATGCCCTTGGTGCCGCGCTCGATGATGCGCGACAGGCCGCCGGTGCGGCGCTCGAGATGGAAGCGCAGCGACAGTTGGTGCATGTGAACGAAAGTACGGAAGGCGAGCTGGCGCACGGCATATTGGCCGACGCGGGCAAACAGCGCGTCGCGCAGCTGATTGAAGCCAAGCTGCACCAGGCGCACGACATTGTAGGCGACGACCAGCATGACGGGCGCCAGCAGGAAGCTCGGCAGCGGCGGCGCCGATTTGGCGTCGCCGGCCAGCGCGTCGGTCGCCCATTTGAAGAAATAGGGACCGGCGACCAGCGTCAGCTTGGCGACGACCAGCAGCAGCGTCGCCCATGTGACCCGGGCTCTCAGATCGGCGCGATCCGCCGGCCACATGTAAGGCCACAAATTGAGCAGCGTCTTGAAGGTCGAGGAGTCGGAGACGGTTTTTTCGGCCATTTCTTGTGCCTTCTTCTTATTTCAGCGGCCGGAGCAGCAGGAATTGACGAGAGCGGCCACCGATGCGGAGACATCGGCGAGCGCGGCATGGTCGATCGCATAGCGCGAGCGCTGGCGATCGGGCTCGAAGCGAACCAGCCCGGCTTCGACCAGTATTTTCAGATGTTGTGACACGGTGGACTGCGCCAGATCTAAGCGGTCGACGACCTCGCGGCAGCAGCAGGAACTGCTCGTCGATAGGTGTTTCAGGATTTCGATCCGCGCCGGATGGGAAAGCGCTGCAAGTCGGGCGGCGACCGCACGGCTGTCCGGACCGCCGCATGATGCGTTTGTTTCCATCAGGGATTCTGCCATCGTTCATCGGCGATAGACGATGAACGGGCACGGGGCAAGCTAACCCTATGGGCAGAGCGCCGGAACCGCCAATCTCCCCCTCGTGGGAGAGATGTCCGGCAGGACAGAGGGGGGCGCGAAGGATCGCGACTTTCCACGATCAAAGCACTACGAGCAGCCGAAAGGTAGCTCGACCGGATTTGGCCGACAGGCTGGCGAGGCGCCCCCCTCTGCCCTGCCGGGCATCTCCCACAAGGGGCAGATTGCGCTCAACCGTCGGCGCTCAAACCCTACTCCGTCTTGGCGGGCGCTGTCGTTGCCTGCTCGCCCATGGCCTTGAGGTCGGCGGCTTCGCCTTCCTTCGACTTTTCCGGGACCTTGAACACCTGGCCCGGCCAGATGCGGTCGGGATCACTGATCTGGTCCTGGTTGGCGAGGTAGATGGTCGAGAACCGTACGCCGTGGCCATAGACGCGCCGCGAGATCCGCCACAGCGTGTCGTTGCGGCGGATGATGACGGCGCCGTCGGCATGTTCAAGCTTGGGCGCCACGGTCTCGGGCACATCGCTTGGCGGCGTCGCCTCCGCCACAACGGCCGGAGCCTCGGCGGCGGGAGCAGGCGTCGTGGCCGGGGCCGTTTCGGCCGCGGCCGGCGCCTCGGCGGCGGCAGGTGCGGCCGGCTTGGGCTGAACGGGCTTCGGCGCCGAGGGTGCCACGGCGGCGATCGCTTCGCCGGGCTCACGCTCGAACGGTACGGCCGCGCGGGCCACAACTGTCACACCGTCGGCATCGAGGCCGTCGACATGGATTGTGTAGCTGCCGACCGGAATGTCGCGCGTCGCCTCGACCAGGAAATGACCGTCCGTCGAAGTTTGCGCGTCACCGAGCAGGATGTCGTTGGCATACGCGCGCACCTTGCGGCCGGCATCGGCGAGGCCGGCGACAAAGATCTTGCTGCCGTCGATCTCGACCGCCTCGACGACGATCTTGGGCTCGGTCACGCCTGCAGCGGGCGGCGTCGCCGGCGCTGCAGGAGCCGGTGCCGCGTCGACCACGGCTGGCGCTGGGGCGGCTGGCGCCGGAGCGGTTGCGGGGGCTTCGGCTGTGGGAGCAGCCGGCGCGGCGGCCGGAGCAGCCGGCTTTGTCTCGGGTGCGGGAACGGTCAGCAATTCGGCCGGCTTGCCCGGCTCCTCGACCATGGCCAGCACCTGGCCGGCCGCATCCTTGGGAACCGAAACGACGGCGGTCTGCACCGAGGGCGTTACGACGTCACCGGTGGTCGCGCGCAGCGCGATCGTATAATCGCCGGGCTTCAGCGGATCATCGAGAATGATAACGAAGGCGCCATCGGGACCAGCGACCGTCGAGCCAAGCACCGTCGAGCCATTGAGGATTTCGACCTTGGCGTTGGGCGCCGCATTGCCGGCGACGACAATCGAGCCATTGCTTTCGACGCGCACGACATCGAAGGACGGTGCGACCGGACCGGTCGCAGCAGGCGCCGCCGCGTCCGCGGCCGATGCGGCGGGTGCCGTTGCCTGGGGCACTGCGGCGGGAGCCACCGGGACTTCAGCGGCGGGCAGCCGCGCTTCGGTGCCGGGATCGGCCGATTTTGCCGCTGCGGGCGGCGTCTGCGCCGCCACTTGCGCCGGCGGCGTGGGATTGAGATACGGGTCGAGTGCGCCCGCTACATAGGCGGTTCCCGCGGCCGCAACGGTCCCACCCGCCGCGAACAGGAACGCCTTCAGTGGATTAATTGCCATATTTCCCTACCCCTTAGCCACCTAACGCCGGTCTAGCCTGTTTTAGCAATACCGACAAGAAAAAGCCCAGGCTGTTAACCCTTGGGGCTTGACCGCGCTTTCAGACCCAATCACCAATCATCGACATGAACACGATTCGATCCGTCTGCGTCTATTGCGGCTCGTCTCCGGGCCGCGATGAAATCTATATCAAGGCCGGACACCTGCTCGGGCGCTCAATTGCCAAAGCGGGATTGCGGCTGGTCTATGGCGGCGGCACCAAAGGCATCATGGGCGCTGTCGCCGAAGGCGCGCTCAAGGCCGGCGGCAAGGTGACGGGCATCATTCCGCGCTTCCTGATCAACAAGGAGGCGAGCGAAACAGCGCTTGACCGGCTCGATGAACTCTTGATCACCGACAACATGCACGAGCGCAAGCACAAGATGTTCGAGAAATCCGACGCCTTTGTGGCACTGCCGGGCGGCATCGGCACGGTCGAGGAGATCGTCGAGATCATGACCTGGGGACAACTTGGCCATCATCGCAAGCCGATCGTCTTCGCCAATGTCAAAGGATTTTGGGATCCGATGCTGGCGCTGCTCGATCATATGGCCGCCGAAGGCTTCATCCACACCGCGCAGCGGGTCAAGCCGCTGGTCGTCGACGACCCCGAAGCGATCGTCGCCGCCATCATGGTAGCCGGATCGTCCGTCGACGCCCCGACCGAGGGCGTGCAGTCGGTGATCGATAAGATGTAGGGGAATAAGGCAGTAGGGCAGTAGGGCAATATGTGACAACAAGTGAATTGCCTGGAGGTCTCTGCCCTACTGCCCTACTGCCCTACTGCCCTACTGCCCTACTGCCCTACTGCCCTACTCCCCTCTTCCGCCGCAGCCTGCCGCAAATCGGCAATCACCGCGCGCCGGTCATGACGCCGCCAGGCGAGATGGAGTGAAACCGTGCGGTCGAACCACGGCAGGTCGCGAAACACGATCCGCGGCGGCGCGGCGGCACGCAGGCTGGCTTGCACCGTCGCCAAGCCGAGACCCGCGCTGACAAGGCCGAGCGAGGTCAGCGGGTCCGCCGTCTCATAGGCGATGTCGGGCAAAAAGCCGGCTTTGGCGCAGGCGGCAAGGAACTGGCCGCGATTGGTGTCGTCCGGCTGGCGCACGACGGTGATCCAGGTGCGACCGTCAAGATGGTGAGGCCCGATCTCTGGCACTTCAACGAGTGGGTCATCTTCGGGGATCGCCAGCACCAGCGGCTCATGCCGCAGCGCCATGGCGGCGACATCCGGATCATCATCGGGTGGCGACGAGTAGACAAAGCCCAGATCCAGCGACCGCTGCCGTAGCCCTTCCAACTGCGCCGCCGAACGCAGGCTTCTCAGCTGCAGGTGGAAATCCGGCCGATCGCGACGGAACTGGCGCAGCATCCCGGCGACAAGCCCGGCATGAACGGCCCCTTCGACATAGCCGATGGCGAGCCGGCCGACGGCGCCGCTGGCCAGGTTGCGGCCGAACTCCTCCACACGTCGCGCATTGGACAGCAGCGCGCGGGCCTCGGTGAGGAAGGCGCGGCCCTCGACGTTGAGATGGATCCGCTGCTTCGACCTTTCAAAGAGGGAAACACCCAACTGCTCCTCGAGCTGGATGATCTGCCGGCTGAGTGGCGACTGGGAAATATGCAGCATTTCGGCTGCGCGCCCGACATTTCCGGTTTCGGCGACCGTGACGAAATAGCGAAGCTGGCGCAGGTCGAACATTTATCCTCCAAGGCTCAAGTCCCCTTAGGTCTCAACTTTAACCTAATCAGTCTTGGACTGTCTGACCAGCCAAAAGCGATAATCGGCCATCCAACCAAAGGAGACCGCCATGCAGTTCTTTGCCCTTCTCGCTCGCAACACCGAAAAATTTACCGATGCCGATTTCGCTCCGCTTCTGCCCGGCGAAGCCGAACAGCGGCGCACGCTCTACGCCGAAGGGGCGGTACGTCAGGTGTGGAACCGAGGCGACATCCCGGGCAGCGGCATGATGCTCGAGGCTGCTGATGATGCTGAGGTTCGCGGCCACCTCGCCACCTTGCCGTTGGTCAAGGCCGGCATGATGGACATTGCCGCAATCGTGCCCCTCAAGCCCTACCCCGGCTTCGGCCCGAAGCACTGACAGGGCACATCCGGGGGTGACGAAGGCGTCACCCCCGGATTGACACGGGGGATCGACAGACTGTGATCGGCTGTCAAGAAACCGTCACACGAAACCGGCTTCGCGCGTGCTAGGAATCAGTATCAGGCAGCCGCCGTGCGGCGCCATCTTCGGAACATGCATCTGGCACCGCCCATGGACATCACTCTCGCCCCGGAAGGCACCGATCTGTCGCCCTACCTGCCCGACGAGCACGGACTGTTCTTCATCTATCACTTCACCGCTGAGGGCGTGCGAACCAGGGACGCCGCCGCCGCGCACTGGACATGGCGCAGCTACCAGCTTTCCGACATGCGGGCCCGCCACGAAATCGGCGCCGATCGGGCTTTGCCGGCACCCGTGCGTGAAGCTTTCCTATCCGCCAGCCATGGCTGCCACATCGACCTTGAGGACGACTGGCTCTATGGCGATCTGCCGGACCTGCGCCATGACTATTCGGCGGAAGCGGGCGGGCTTGGCCATTTTCGCTTCGCGCTCAATGACACGATGCTGGTCGGCGCCCGCAAGCAACCGCTGCAATCGGTCGACAACATCCGCAAGGCGATCGAGAATGGATCGCGCAAGTTCCGCTCGCCAGCCGAGTTGATCGAGGCTGTCGTCGGCCAGTCGTTCGATGGCATGGTGGCGGAACTTGCGGCACTCGGCGACAGTCTCGATGGCATCGAAGACCGTATCGTCTGCGACGCATGGCACAATGAACGGCAATCCCTGGTCGACGCGCGCCGGCATCTGGTGGTGATCCACAGGCAGATGGCGACGCTGACCAATCTGTTCCGTCACCTTGATCATTCGCACCGCAACGACCTGCCAGACAGCATCAACGACATGGCCGCGCGCCTTTCACACCGGGCGCAGACGCTGCACTATGACGGCGAGCAGTTGCAGGCGCGCGCCCGGCTATTGCAGGACGAGCTTATGGCAAAGCTGACGACGCAGTCGAACCGGCTGCTGTACGTCCTGTCGGTGATGACGGCGGTGCTGTTGCCGATGACCATCATCTCAGGCCTGTTCGGCATGAACGTTGGGGGCCTGCCGCTGGTCGACACGCCAATCGGCTTTTGGGTGGTGACGGCTGTGTCGATGGTGATCGCGGGTGCGACCTATCTCTTTGTCAGGCGGCTCGGACAGATGTAGCACCCGCCGGCAGCTTTCACGCAGTGGCGCGAAGATCCTCGATGATGGTGCCGGCGGCGGCCACTTCCGCTTCGTGATCGGGCTCGCGCCAGGTCTCGGCAAGCCCAGCCGCATGCCATTCGCGCATCGCCGGCAGAGCAAGCAACTGCGCCGGATACGCTGCAGCCGCACCCTCGAAGGAGAGCCCATAAGACTGTGCGCGGAACGCCACCGGGGCAAAGAAAGCATCTACTGCGGTGAAATGAGCGCCCGCCAGAAATGGCCCGCCGAAACGAGCAAGACCATCATTCCAGAGGTCGCCGAGGCGAAAGAGGTCCTGCTTCAGCGCATCGGACATCGGAAACGGCTCTACCCGCACGCCGCAACTCATCGGACAGGCGCTGCGCAATGCGGTGAAGCTCGAATGCATCTCGGCGGCGGCCGAGCGCGCCCAGGCGCGCGCCTTGGCTTCGACGGGCCACACGCCATGGTGGCGTTCTGCCAGATATTCGACGATGGCCAGCGAATCCCAGACCGCCCAGCCGTCGTCGACCAGGCACGGCACGCGGCCGCTCGGTGAGAAGGAACGGTACAGATTCCAGCTCGATCCGGTCGGGAATGGCGTCAGCCGTTCCTCGAATGGGATATCCAGCGCGCGCATCAGCACCCAGGGCCGCAGCGACCATGAGGAATAATTTTTGTTGGCGATATGCAGCAGGTACATCGAACCCCCTTACCGTGCGGGCTGCGGCGCGGCGCGTCGCGCTGTCGTCAACATCGACCAGGAATAGACTGCCAAAGCCGCCCAGATCAGCGCAAAGGCGATGGCCTGGATGGTGCCGAAAGGCTCGTCGAAGATCAGAACGGCGATCAGGAACACCATGGTCGGCGCGATATATTGCATGATGCCGATGGTTGACAGCCGCAGCAGCTTGGCGCCGAAGGCGAACAGCAACAACGGCACCGATGTGACTGGACCGCAGCCGATCAGCAACGCCGTATCCGTGCCACTGCTGGATACGATGTGGTCCTGTCCGGTCGCGATGAGATAGACTATGTAGCCAAGTGCCGGCACCGACAGCAGAAGGACTTCGAGCAAAAATCCCTGGCTCGGGCCGATCGGCAGCGTCTTGCGGAAGAAGCCGTAGGCGGCGAAGGAAAACGCCAGTGCCAACGACACCCAGGGCAGCTTGCCGCCTTCGATGGTCAGCACGGCGACGGCGACGGCCGCCAGCACCACCGCCGCGATCTGCAGCCGGTCGAGCCGCTCGCCGAGCAGCAGCGCGCCGACAACGACGCTGACCAGGGGATTGATGTAGTAGCCGAGCGCGGTTTCGACGGTGCGGTCGACCGCGATCGCCCAGACATAGATGCCCCAGTTGACCGAGATCAGCGCCGCCGTCAGCGCGGCCATGGCGATGGTGCGCGGCGAACGCAGCGCCGCCTTGAAATCCGCCGTGCGGCCGGCCCAGATCAAAACGGCGGCGGCGATCGGCACCGACCAGACGATGCGATGGGCAATGACTTCCGCGAGCGGCAGATGAGCGACCGCCTTCATGTAGAAGGGCAGCAATCCCCATAGCAGATAGGCGCCGAGCGCCAGCAGAAAGCCGCGCCGGGCCTTGGACTCTGCATCCAGGGTAATTGCTTCAGTGGCCATGGGCCAACGCTATGGCCCAGTCACCTTGGCAAGACCATCGCAAAGTTCTGATGGATCAATGGACTTTCGCTGATGGTTCAACCCTATTCGGCGGCCACCAGTCCGGCCATCTCGCGGTTCTTCATCAGCTTGTAGACGATGGAATCCATCAGCGCCTGGAACGAGGCGTCTATGATGTTCTCGGAAACGCCCACCGTCCACCAGCGTGCGCCGGTGCCGTCATGCGATTCGATCAGAACGCGGGTGATCGCCTCGGTACCGCCATTGAGGATACGCACCTTGAAGTCGGCCAGCTCCATGTCGGCGATCTCGCCCTGGAATTTGCCGAGGTCCTTGCGCAGCGCGATGTCGAGCGCGTTGACCGGGCCATGCCCTTCGGCCACCGACATCTTCTCCTCGCCATCGACCACCACCTTGACGATCGCTTCGGAGACCGTCTTCAACTGGCCGTTGGCGTCGAAGCGGCGCTCGACCATGCAGCGGAACGAGGTGACGTTGAAGAATTCCGGCAGGCCGTGCAGCATCTTGCGGGCGAGGAGTTCGAAGCTGGCATCGGCGCCTTCATAGGCATAGCCCTCGGCCTCGCGCTCCTTGACCACGGATATCAGCGCGTCGAGCCGGTGATCGTCCTTCGGCACCTCGATGCCGCGTCGCCTCAGCTCGGCGAGGAAATTGGCCTTGCCGCCCTGGTCCGAGACCATGACACGGCGGCGGTTGCCGACGGTTTCGGGGGGGACGTGCTCATAGGTCGCCGGCTCCTTGGCCAGTGCGGATGCGTGGATACCCGCCTTGGTGGCGAAGGCGGAAGCGCCGACATAGGGCGCTTGCGCCTCTGGCGCTCGGTTCAGGAGTTCGTCAAATGCGCGCGACAACCTGGAAATGCCTGTCAACGCCTCAGCCGAAATGCCAGTTTCGAAACGATCGGCGAAGGCCGGCTTTAGCGCCAGCGTCGGCACGATCGAGATCAAATTGGCGTTGCCGCAGCGCTCCCCGATGCCGTTGAGCGTGCCCTGGATCTGGCGCACGCCAGCCTCGACAGCGGCGAGGGAATTCGCCACGGCCTGGCCGGTGTCGTCATGGGCATGGATACCGAGATGATCGCCCGAAATACCTGATAAAATAACCTTCTCGACGATGGCGCGGACTTCCGATGGCTGCGTGCCGCCATTGGTGTCGCACAGCACCACCCAGCGCGCCCCGGCATCATAGGCGGTCCTGGCGCAGGCCAGCGCGTAGTCGGGATTGGCCTTGATGCCATCGAAGAAATGCTCGCAGTCGACCAATGCCTCCTTGCCGGCGGCGATCGCCGCCTCGACGGAGGCCTTGATGGCGTCGAGGTTCTCCTCATTGGTGCAGCCGAGCGCGACACGGACGTGGTAGTCCCAGCTCTTGGCGACGAAGCAGATGGCATCCGATTTCGATTGCACAAGAGACGCTAGGCCGGGATCGTTGGACGCCGACACCCCTGCCCGCTTGGTCATGCCGAAGGCGACGAATTTGGCGCGCTCCGTGCGCTTCTCCTGGAAGAAGGCGGTGTCGGTCGGGTTGGCGCCGGGATAGCCGCCTTCGACATAGTCGAGGCCAAAAGCGTCAAGCAGTTTTGCGATGGCGATCTTGTCCTCGACGGAAAAGTCGATGCCCGGCGTCTGCTGGCCATCGCGCAACGTGGTGTCGAAGAGATAGAGGCGCTCGCGGGTCATGGTCATTTGCCTGCAAACTTGTCCGTCGCGCGGATCAGCCGGTCGAGGATACCCGGCTCCGAATAAGCATGGCCGGCGCCCTCGATCAGATGGAAATCCGCCTTTGGCCAGGCCTTGTGCAGCGCCCAGGCATAGCGCGCCGGGCATGGCATGTCGTAGCGGCCATGGACGATGGTGCCGGGGATGTCGCTCAGCCTGTGCGCGTCGCGCAGCAATTGTCCCTCTTCCAGCCAGCCGGCATGGACGAAATAGTGGTTCTCGATGCGGGCGAACGCAACGGCATAGTCGTCCTGCCCAAACGGACCGCTTGTCTCAGGCTCCGGCAACAGCGTGATCGTTTCGCCTTCCCACAGGCTCCAGGCGCGGGCCGCCTCGATCTGCGCCTTTCGATCCGTGCCGACCAGCCGCTTGCGATAGGCGGCCATCATGTCGCTGCGCTCGGCCTCCGGGATCGGCGCCAGGAAGCGCTCCCATTTGTCCGGGAACATTTCCGAGACGCCGAACTGATAGTACCATTCCAGTTCCGCACGCGTCAGCGTGTAGATGCCGCGCACCACCAGTTCGCTGACGCGTTCTGGATGGGTCTCGGCGTAGGCGAGCGCAAGCGTCGACCCCCAGGAGCCGCCGAACACCAGCCATTTGTCGAAGCCGGCCATTTCGCGCAGCCGTTCGATGTCGGCGACCAGGTGCCATGTCGTGTTGGCTTCGAGCGAGGCGTTGGGCGTCGATTTTCCGCAGCCACGCTGGTCGAACAGGATGACATCGTAGAGCTTCGGGTCGAACAGCCGCCGGTGTTTTGGCGAAATGGTGCCGCCCGGCCCGCCATGCAGGAACACCGCCGGCTTGGCGCCTTTGGTGCCGGAACGCTCCCAGTAGACCTGGTGGCCGTCGCCGACATCGAGCATGCCGGAATCGAACGCCTCGATCTCGGGATAAAGCGTACGCAATTGACTGCTCATAGTTGTAAACCTTTGGTCGGCCAGTCCGGCGTTTCATGGTCTGGGTGCTGGAAGGAGATGATGGATTCCTGCCTGTTGTAATAATCAGGATCCTGGTGGACGGGCTGATCGAAGATCGTCTCCACCCAGGGCAACCGCGCGGCATAGTTGACCTGGATCTGCGGTGCCAGGTCCGAACGGTCGTCGAAGGCACCGATCGCGATTTCCAGCCCGCCGGGCTGCCGATATGTCAGCGGCGTGCCGCAGCGGGCGCAGAAACCACGATCGATGTTGACCGACGACTGGAAGTAACTCGGCTCTTCATGGGTCCATTCGACGCCATCTCTGGGCACCGTGACCAGCGCGCCGAAGAACGAGCCGAACTGCTTCTGGCACATGCGGCAATGGCAGATGGACGGACGGCCGAGCGCTCCATGAACGCGGAAGCGCACGGCGCCACACTGGCAGCCGCCGGTTCTTACCTGATCGGTCATGATCTTTCCTTTGGCGGCCATTGTTCGGTGTCGTGGTCGGGGTGCTGGTAGGAAACGAGATCGGCCAGATAGGAGGCCGACGACATGTCGGCCATGGTGTCCTCGCCCGGCAGTTGCGGGATCGAGTCGACATAGGGCAGCTTTGCCTCGATCCCCCATTGAATCAGCGGCACGATCTCCGCTGGATTGTCGAAAGCACCGATGGCGAGGCCAACCCCGTCCGGCGCGGTGAAGGTCAGCGGCGTGCCGCAATCGGCGCAAAAACCGCGATCGACATGGTTGGACGAACGGAAGTATTTCGGCTCGCCGCGCGTCCAGTCGAGCCTGGCGCCACGCACTGAAACCAGCGGCGCGTAGAACGCGCCGAACGCCTTCTGGCACATGCGGCAATGGCAGACCGAAGCGTCGCCCAAAGCGCCTTCAACGCGAAAGCGCACCGCGCCGCACTGGCAGCCGCCGGTGTAGATCGGTCGGTTGTCGAGGCTCATCGCTGATCACTCCGGCGCATGGCAGACGGCCTCGACGTTGTTGCCGTCGGGATCGAGGACGAAGGCGCCATAGTAGTCCGGGTGATAGTGCGGGCGCAGGCCCGGCTCGCCATTGTCCTTGCCGCCGGCGGCAAGCGCCGCACCATAGAAGGCTTCGACCTCGGCGCGGCTGCGCGCGGTGAAGGCGACGTGCTGATGGGCCTTCTGACCATCCTCGCCTTCCTGCAGCCAGAATACCGGCCGATCGCGACCGTAGCCACCGACCTTTTTACCGCCGGTGTACTCCAGCGGCACCATATACAACAGCGCGGCACCAAGCGGCGCCATCGCCTTGTCATAGAAAGCCTTCGAAGCGTCGAAATCGGCAACGTTGATGCCGAGATGATCGATCATCTTTTTACCTCCCAGGTGGTGATGCGTTCGCCTGTGACCGGGTCCTTGCCGTCCTTCAACTGTATCCCTTGGGCCAGCAGGTCGTCGCGGATGCGGTCGGCTTCGGCCCAGTTCTTGGCGGCGATGAACGCGAGACGCTTGGCGATGGCCTTGGCGACGTGGCCTTCATCAACCTTCGCCGACGCGACGTCGAAGCCGAGGAACAGCAGCGACGCCTTCAGCGATGCAGCGGCATCGTTGCCGTCCACTGCCTCGCCGGCCAACTGGGTCAGGATCTGGAAGGTGGCATAGGTGGCGAGATCGTCCGACAAGGCGTCGATGATCTCCACGGGCACCTGTCCCGCCGCCGTCGGCGCGAGGTCGGCCCCCCGCTTCCATTTTCGCAGGGTGTTCTCGGCCTCTTCCAGCTTGCGCACGGAAAAGTCGATCGGCTCGCGATAATGCGTCATCAGCATCGCCAGCCGCAGCACCTCGCCCGGCCATTTGCGGCCGCCGAAGGTCTCGGTCTCCAGGAGTTCGTTGATCGAGTAGAAGTTGCCGAGGCTCTTCGACATTTTCTGCCCTTCGACCTGCAGGAAGCCGTTGTGCATCCAGATGTTGGCCATCATTTCGGTGCCATGGGCGCAACGCGACTGGGCGATCTCGTTTTCATGGTGCGGGAAGATCAGGTCGAGGCCGCCGCCATGGATGTCGAAGACCTCGCCGAGATAGGCGGCCGACATCGCCGAGCACTCGATGTGCCAGCCCGGCCGACCCCTGCCCCATGGCGAATTCCAGCCCGGCTCCTCCGGTGACGACAACTTCCAGAGGACAAAATCGCCGGGATTTTTCTTATGCGCGTCGACGGCGACGCGAGCACCGGCCTGCTGCTCGTCGAGATTGCGCTTCGACAGCTGGCCGTAGTCGGGCATCGACGCCGTGTCGAACAGGACTTCGCCCGCAGCAACATAGGCATGGCCGCGTTCGATCAGGCTTTGAATCAAGGTGACCATGTCGACCTTGCCGTCGGCACGGGGCTCGACGAATTCGGTGGCGCGCGGCTCGACCGTCGGCTCCAGGCAGCCGAGAACCGCCACGTCGCTGTGGAACTGGTCGGCGGTCTTTTCGGTGACCCGCCTGATCGCCTCATTCAACGACAGCGTGCCGGAAGCGATCTCGCCGCCGAAATCGCGCAAAGCGCGCGCATTGATCTTGTCGTCTACGTCGGTGATGTTGCGCACATAGGTGACGTGCGTCTGCCCATAGAGATGGCGCAGCAAGCGGAACAGCACGTCGAAGACGATCACCGGCCTGGCATTGCCGATATGAGCAAAGTCGTAGACGGTCGGGCCGCAAACATACATGCGCACATTGTCAGGGTCGATCGGAACGAAATCCTCTTTCGTCCGCGTCAGCGTGTTGTAGAGGCGCAGGCCCTGCGATGCGTCGGACATTCGTGCCTTCCCGGTTCAGAACTCAATTCGACGAAGCCAGCCCTGCGCGAACGCAAATCAGGCTCCAGCCTGCTGGCCGGGGCGTTTGTCCAATCTGGGGAAAGATGAGGCGAAAACGTCCGGACCAGCGCGAGGCTAGCCAATAATGCAAATGCCACAAATGGCGAAAGACGTTTTCATGGGCGGCTTTATCGCCTTGGCTTGTGTTGCCGTCAAGTCGCAAGTTTCGGCAAAACCGTCGCTGGGTCACAGGTAATGATGCACTGAAACATTTTATTAAACATGTCGGCACAGTCATGAAACATTCGCCGGCTAGATCAGCAGGCGTCACGATTTGGTCAGAATCGGCCATCAAACGCAGACACGAAAATGTTACCAGGGAAGAGAGACATGCCCCGAACCAAGCAGGAAGCCAACCGCGCCAAGCAGCCGGCGCTGGCCAACCACTATCGCGCAATCGGCCCGGCCGCGATCGTCGCCGCCCTTCTCCATACCGCCAAGAAGAAAAAGCCGGCGCAGAAGATCGTTTCGCCCCGCGCTGCCTGAAGGGGTGTGCGGCCGGCGCCAATGGCGCCAGAAATGAAGGCGCCGACGCGCGCGCCCTCTGCTAGAACAACCTCATCTGACTGTCGTCCGCGCCGGACTTCTGGCGCTTGACCTTCTCGGGCTCCGGCCCGATCTCGCCCCGCTCCTGAATCTCCGGTCCGGTGTTGGCGACCTTGTTGACGAGGTCGGAGACCGGAATTGCCTCGAAGAAATCGAGCTGTGCCGGTCGCAACAGATCGGCGACATCGCGCGGTTCGAGCGTGCGGCAATCCAGCCAACGTGTGAAATCCCTGGGATCGATCACCACCGGCATGCGGTCGTGGATATGCGCGATGTCGGCATTGGCGTTGATGGTCAGGATGGCGCCGGTGTCCATTTCCGAACCCCCCGGCTCGGCATAGGTCTCGATCAGCCCGGCGAAGGCAACCAACCCGCCATGCCTGGGGCGTATCCAGTAAGGCTGCCCCTTCTTGCCACCGGTTTGCCGCCATTCATAAAAGCCGGACGCCGGCACCAAAGCGCGGCGATGGCGCATGGCGGCCTTGAACGACGCCTTTTCGGCAGCCCCTTCGGAGCGCGCGTTGAACAGCAGCGGAAACTCGCGTGTATCCTTCACCCAGGTCGGGATCAGCCCCCAGCGCACCAGCATTGGCTGCCGGTCCGGCAGATTGAAGCCCGGCGCCTGCGGAGGGCCGGCGACCGCCATCAGGATCGGCTGCGTCGGGGCGATGTTGTAGCGCGCCGGGAAATCCTCAAGCCCCGCCACGTCCAGAAAGGCAGCGGTCTGATCCGGCGTCGCGGTCAAGGCGAAACGTCCGCACATGGTCGATTGGTGCCCTTCGAAAGGTTCGGTTTCTGAAAGTGGCGATGGAACCGGCGTTGCGCAACCGCTAAAACTTGTCCACGCTGGCCGGTCCACAACTGACCGGCCTTCAGCCTGATTGGGAATCCATGAACGAAGCGCGCAAAATACTTCCGGCAGTCTCGGTCGCCGTCGTGCGGGCAGACACCGTGCTTCTGGTCAAGCGAGCCCGGCAACCGTCGCAAGGGCTCTATGCCTTTCCGGGCGGCAAGGTCGAGCCTGGTGAGACGCTGGAGGCAGCGGCAGAGCGCGAACTTCAGGAAGAAACCGGTTTGCGTGCCACAAATTATCGCCCGCTGCGGGAAATCCACATCGACGGCCGGGATGACAGCCACCCGGTCGATTATCTCCTCACAGTCTTCGGCGCCGCCTATGCCGGCGGCGAGGCCGTGGCCAGCGACGATGCGGAGACGGCGGCCTTCTATACGCTCAGCGAGATGGCGGCGCTGCCGCTGGCAGGCTCGGTATTCGCGGTCGCCGAAGACTTGTTGGCCCCCGGCGGAAACGCCGGACTGCTGTCCTGAAATCAACTTGCGGGCCACAAATTGTTTCGCCACAAAGACTTATGCTGTTTAGCAGAGCCACGCAGCTGGTAGAGAAGGCTTATGAATCGTCCATCCATGCTCCTCGCCGTGTGTCTTGCGGTCGGCGCGACCGTTTCGATACGGCCCGCGCTCAGCGCCGAGTCGCCGTTCGAGCCCGGGTTGATGCGGCTGGCGGAGGTTCTGGGCTCGCTGCATTTCCTGCGCAATCTGTGCGGCGAAAAGGGCGACCAGTGGCGTGTCGAGATGACAAAACTGCTCGATTCGGAAAATCCGGACGCCGAGCGGCGCGCCCGCTTCATTGCCAGCTTCAATCGCGGCTACCGCTCCTTCGGCGGCACCTATACGAGGTGCACGCCCTCGGCGACCGAAGCCATCAGCCGCTACATGAAGGAAGGCGAGACGCTGTCTCGCGACATCGCCTCGCGTTACGGCAACTAATGCATGTCGCCCAAAAGTGGCTGCGGTTTTGGGAGAACGACACGCATAAAAACGAAAACCTAAAGCGCCTCGCCTGAATCCGTTCAAACGCGGCGCGCTTTAGGCACTCGCTCATCGACAACTATCCGAACCATTGCTGGGTACAGCCGATATATCGGCTTGTGCCAGGCGATATCTTGGTGCAATCCTCATGTTGCACTTCTGCAACAGTATTAACGAAACCTTACCGCGCGAAAGCGGAATTAACTCAAACTGAAGGTTTTCGCCCCGCAGGCCGCCCCAATCGGCTAAGTTTGACTCGAACTGAACGCAGCTTCGCACAAGGCAATCGGGCTTTGTAAAAGACGATCAAAAAAATGTCGTATTTACAAATACTTAATTGTCCCTGCGTGTGAAATGAACAGATCAGGCCTGATCCACATCAATGGATCGCAGCTTGAAAGGGTGGACATTCGCTTATGGAACATGGTGTCAACGACATCGACGCGCTGGTCAGGGAAGAAAAACGCTTGACCGCCGTGGAAAGCCACAGCGAGGCCTGGGCGGAAGGTCTCTCCGCCGGGATAGAGCCCGAGATCATTGCCGAAGCAGCGCTCGAAACAGCCTTCGGCGAGATGTTGCGTGCCAATGGCGAGACCTCGGCCCTTGCCCTGCTCGACCGTATGCGTGAAAAGGTGATTGCTGGCGCCTTCGAACCTGAACGGCTGCGGCACTGAACCGACGTCCGGTTCTTTGACGGCAATATGCCGCTCGGGCGTCATGCCCGTAAGCAGGGAGAAACGGGCAGTGAGTTTTTCGATGTCAGGCAAGCCGCGTGGCTTGGTCCTTCGCATCTCTTTCGCCGCTTGCTGTGCCGCGATCCCCCTGGTTGTGTGTCTCGCGAGCAGCCCCGCCTATGCGCTGAGCGAAATCAAGCGCGAAGAGCTCCCCCCGACGGTCACGGCGCCGGCCGACGACATGTCGCCCCCCGGAAGCACCGTGCCAATGCCCAACCCGGTCGGGACGCCGCCGCCGTCTAGCCAGCCGACTGCTCCTGCCGAAGCCGAGCCGGACAGTCCGGCGGATGGCGGCGTGACCAGGCCACGCGTCGATCCGGACACGCCGGTGCCCGAGGTCATCTACGATCTCGGCAAGCTGCCGGAACCAGTGCGGCGCATGCATGATTTGATCGTCGAAGCCTGCAAGGGCGGCGATATCGAAAAGTTGCGGCCGTTGATCGGCACGGGCGACAACACAACGCAATTGTCCCTAACCGACATTGATGGCGATGCCGTCGCCTTCCTCAAGGGCCTCTCGGGCGACCCGGACGGCCAGGAAATCCTGGCCATCCTGGAGGAGGTGCTCGATGCCGGCTACGTCCACCTCGATGCCGGCACGCCACAAGAGCTCTATGTGTGGCCGTATTTCTTCGCCCTACCGCTGGACAAGCTGGACGCCAAGCAGCGGGTCGAACTGTTCAAGATCGTCACCGCTGGCGATTTCGACGACATGAAGCAGTTCGGCGCCTATATTTTCTATCGCGTCGGTATCACCCCTAGCGGACAGTGGTCATTCTTCGTCGCCGGGGATTGAGAGCGGCTCTTCCCACCCACGGGGGTAGGGAGCCTAGCGGGGCAATGCCTCAGAAAACTCCACCGCCCTACCCTGGCTTGGCGTAGCGATCTCGCCTTCCCACATCACGCGGCGGCCGCGAATGACGGTGCCGACCGGCCAGCCGACCACTTCTCTCCCGTCATAAGGCGTCCAGCCGGCTTTCGAGCCGGCCTGCGCATTGGTGATGGTCTGGCGCCGCTTCATATCGACGATGGTGAAGTCGGCGTCGTAGCCGGCAGCGATGCGGCCCTTTCTCGCCATGCCGAAGATCCGCTGCGGGCCGTGGCTAGACAGGTCGACAAAGCGCTGCAAGGTCAGCCGGCCGGCATTGACGTGGTCGAGCATGATCGGCACCAGCGTCTGCACGCCGGTCATCCCCGACGGTGAGGCCGGATAGGGCTTTGCCTTCTCGGCCAGCGTGTGCGGCGCGTGGTCGGAGCCGAGCACATCGACGATGCCTTGCGCAATGCCATGCCAGACGCCATCGCGATGGCGCGCGGCACGCACCGGCGGGTTCATCTGGATCAGCGTGCCAAGCCTGAGATAGTCGTCGGCGCTCAGCGTCAAATGATGTGGCGTCGCCTCGCAGGTCGCGACATCCTTGTGTTGTTCGAGGAACACAATCTCCTCGGCGGTCGAGATGTGTAGAACATGGATGCGGGCACGGGCGTTTCGCGCAATGCGTACCAGCCGTTCGGTACAGCGCAAGGCGGCGATCTCGTCGCGCCAGACAGGGTGCGATGCCGGGTCGCCTTCGATGCGTTCGCCAAGGCGCTCGCGCAGCCGGAATTCGTCTTCCGAATGAAAGGCGGCGCGCCGGCGCGTGTTTCTCAGGATCGACGCCACGCCCTCGTCATCCTCGACCAGCAGGTCGCCAGTGGACGAGCCCATGAAAACCTTGATCCCGGCCGCACCCGGCAGCCGCTCAAGCTCGCCGACATCCCCGGCATTCTCGCGGGTGCCGCCGACCCAGAAGGCGAAATCGCAATGCATGCGCCCCGTGCCGCGCCGGACCTTGTCGGCAAGCGCTGCCTCGCTGGTGGTCAGCGGATTGGTGTTGGGCATCTCGAACACGGCGGTGACGCCGCCAAGCACGGCAGCGCGCGAACCCGTTTCCAAATCTTCCTTGTGCTCCAGTCCCGGCTCGCGAAAATGCACCTGGCTGTCGACGACACCCGGCAGGACATGCAGGCCGCGGCAGTCGATCGTCTCGCCGGCCGAGGCCTGGCGGAGATCGCCGATGGCAGCGATGCGCCCGTCCTTCACGCCGATGTCGCGAGCCCCTTCGCCGTCATGGTTGACCACTGTGCCGCCTGTCAGGATGAGGTCGTAGATCATGGCCATGCTCTCTTGCGGGGGGAGTGCCAGCGGCTTACGTAAAGGCCGACCATTTTGCAAGATCAGGTTGCTTTTCCGCCCATGCCCTGTGCCCAGCTCAAAGACCGCGCCCTCATTTCCGTATCAGGTCCGGATGCCGAGCATTTTTTGCAGAACATCCTGACCACCGATCTCGACATCCTGGCTCCCGGCGAAGCCAAACCCGGTGCGCTGCTGACGCCGCAAGGCAAGATCCTGTTCGATTTCCTGATCTCCCGCACCGGCGAGAATGCATTCCGGCTCGAATGCCGTGCCGACATATCGGACGATTTCGTACGCCGGCTGACGCTCTACAAACTGCGCGCCAAGGTCGAGATTACCAAATCCGATCAGGCGTTTGTCACCGTCGCGTGGGGACATGAATCAACACCCTCACAATCTGATTCAACGGCGGCCGCCGACACACGCTTTCCGAAGGGTGCCGTCACGCGTTCCTATGGCGAAACGGATGAGCGCGGCGATCTTGCCGCGTGGCAAGCCTTCCGCATTGTCGGCGGCATTGCCGAAAGCGGCAGCGACTACCAACTCGGAGACGCCTTCCCCCACGATGTGCTGCTGGACGAAACCGGCGGCATCGGCTTCAAGAAGGGCTGCTATGTCGGCCAGGAGGTCGTCTCGCGCATGCAGCATCGCGGCACGGCCAGGCGGCGCGTGCTGATTGCATCGGCCGACAGGCCCCTGCCCGCGCCCGGCACCGAACTGACCGTCGCAGGCAGGCCGGTTGGCACGCTCGGCTCGACCGTAGACACGACCGGTCTGGCCATTGCGCGCATCGACCGGGTCAAGGCGGCGCTCGATGCCGGCCAGCCGATCATGGCCGGGGACGTTCCGTTAACGCTGGCCATTCCCGGTTGGGCAAAATTCGCCTTCCCGCAGGAAGCCGTCAGCGCGGAGGAGGCCTGATGGCGGCCGACCGCGTCGGCGCGCCGGCACGCGCCTGGCAGCGCATGCTGTCGGGCCGCCGGCTCGATTTGCTCGACCCCTCGCCGCTCGACATCGAGATTTCGGACATTGCGCACGGGCTCGCCCGCGTTGCCCGCTGGAACGGCCAGACCAGCGGCGAGCATGCGTTTTCGGTCGCCCAGCACTCGCTGCTGGTCGAAGCGCTGTTCTGCGACCTGGTGCCCGAGGCTTCGGCCGACGCCCGGTTGGCGGCCCTGCTGCACGACGCCCCCGAATATGTCATCGGCGACATGATCTCGCCGTTCAAATCGGTGATGGGCGGCAGCTACAAGGATTGTGAGTTACGGCTGCAGCGCGCCATCCATCTGCGCTTCTCGCTGCCTCCGGAACCAAGTGCTGCGCTGCGCAAGGAGATCAAGCGCGCCGACCAGATCGCCGCCTATTTCGAGGCAACGCTGCTCGCCGGCTTTTCGACCGCCGAGGCGACCGAGTTCTTCGGCCGTCCGCGCGGCTTCAATGCCGACCGCTTCGATTTCACGCCACGTTCGGTGACCTGGGCGCAGAACGCGTTTCTGAAACGGTTTTCGGCGATCGAGACGTCGCGGCATCAGGTTTCGGCGACCGCAATCGGCTAAAGCGCGTCGCGCTGAAACGGATTCACGCGACGCGCTTTAGGTCTTTGTTTTTATGCATGTCATTCCCCCAAAACCGAGGTCACTTTTGGGCGACATGCATTAAAACGCTAAATTAACCAGCGGCGACCACAGTAGCTTGTTCGATCACGGTCCGCAGGCGCGCTCATGCCCGTCGCTGATGCCAAGGATGGTTCGGCCGTCCCGAAACGGGAGGCCGAAGGCATGGACCGCTCCCGCCACATGGAAGACGAACTGCGGGAGCAGAACCAACGCTTTTCGGCTGCGGTCGAGAACATGTCGCACGGCCTGTGCATGTTCGACGCCGACGAGCGGATGATCATCTGCAACGGCAACTACCTACACATCTTTTGCCTCGACGCCAGGGTGATAAGGCCCGGCATCCGGTTCCTCGACATTCTGCGCCACAGCGTCGATATCGGCGTCGCCTCGCAAACCGCCGACGAACTCTACGCCATCCGCAAGCCCTATATCGATCAGGCGAAGCCCTCGACCTACGAAGAAACACTGTCGGACGGCCGCATCGTCAGCATCTCGCACCGCCCTCTGGCTCTGGGCGGCTGGGTTTCGATCTATGAAGACATCACCGAGCAGCGCCGCGCGCAAGAGGATCTCAAGGAGCAGCACCGCCGCTTCGACGCAGCGCTCGCCAACATGTCGCAAGGCTTGCTGATGTATGACGCCGACGGCAAGATGATCGTGCGCAACCGGCGTTTTCTGGAGCTCTACAAGGTCACCCCGGCGGACTTTCCGCTTGGAACGACGCACCGCGACGCGCTCGAACGGTTGCTGGAACTCGGCATCTATACGAAGATCGATGTCGACAGCGAAGTCGCCAAGACCGAAGCCTGTCTGGCGGCGGCAAAAATGCATTCGGCCTATCGGCATCTTACCGACGGCAGGACGGTTTTGGTCACACGTCGGCCGATGGATGGCGGCGGCTGGGTGGTGACCTTCGACGACGTCACCGAACGTCGCCGCACCGAAGAGCGCATGACCCATCTTGCGCATCACGACACGCTGACGGGATTGCCCAACCGCTCGATGTTTCGCGAACGGCTCGACCTTGCGCTGGAGGACACGGCGGCCACGCCGCTGGCGATCTTCTCGCTCGATCTCGATCGCTTCAAGGCAGTCAACGACACCTGGGGACATCCGGCCGGCGACTGGCTGCTGAAGAGCGTGGCCGAGCGGCTGCAGCGCTGCCTGCATAATGAAAACGACGTCGTTGCCCGCTTCGGCGGCGACGAATTCGTCATCATCCAGTTCAATTTCAAGGGCATTGCCAATGCTGAAAAACTCGCGAAGCGCATCGTCGAGACAATCGGAAAACCGTTCCGCGACAAGAGCCGCGAGATGCATATCGGCATCAGCCTGGGCATCGCGGTTTTCCCCAACGACGGCGGAGACGCCGACACGCTGCTGAGGAACGCGGATACAGCGCTTTACCGGGCGAAGAGCGAAGGCCGCAATCTGTATCGGTTCTTCGAACCCGGAATGGACGCAATGGTACAGGCACGGCGTGCGCTGGAGGTCGACCTCGGGACCGCACTGTCGCGCCAGGAATTCGACCTCGATTTCCAACCCATCATGAACATCGCCTCCGGCGAGATCGTCGGCGCGGAAGCCTTGATGCGCTGGCATTCCCCAGAACGTGGCATGGTGGCGCCGGACAGCTTCATTCCGGTCGCCGAAGAAACCGGATTGATCGTGCCGCTTGGAGAATGGGCGCTGAGGAAAGCCTGCACGGCGGCGGCACGCTGGCCCGCCGGCCTGCGCGTCGCGGTCAATGTCTCGGCCGTGCAACTTAAAAGCGGCAGCTTCGCCCGCAGCGTCATCTCGGCGCTGGCTTTCTCCGGCGTGCCAGCCGGTCGGTTGGAACTGGAGATCACCGAAACCGTGCTGATGGACGAAAGCGAGGTGGTGCTAAGGACGCTGCGGCAGTTGCGCGAACTCGGCATCCGCATCGCGCTGGACGATTTCGGCACCGGCTATTCGTCGCTCGGCTACCTCAGGCGTTTTCCTGTCGACAAGATCAAGATCGACCGTTCGTTCATCCACGACCTCGGCAATCGCGACACCGCGGCGATCGTTCGCACCGTCATCGGGCTGGGTGCCGAGCTTGGCATCATTGTCACCGCCGAGGGGGTCGAGACCGAGGTGCAACTCGACATCCTGCGCAGCAATGGCTGCACCGAGGCGCAGGGCTTTCTGATCGGCGCGCCGTCAAAGGCGGCCGAGATCCAGCGCCTGTTGAGATCCCGGGGGCCGCACAGCCAGACCGGCTAGGCCGGCCATCGTCAATGCAGCGTCTCGATGTACTTTTCGTGGAAGCTGACATAGCCGGGCTCGACCACCTTGAGATGCCGCTCGATCAGCGCATGAAACCGCGGCAGTTGATGAAACGGCACGCCGGGATAGGCATGATGCTCGGCATGGAACGGCATGTTCCACGCCAGCTTGCGGACCAGCCAGTTGGTCAATGTGGTCCTGGTGTTCTCCAGCATGTTGGCGACGAACGGACAACGACCGTGCTCGGCCAAGAGATAGAGGCGCAGAAACGGCTGCCCCAACAGAGCGGGCAAAATCCAGACATAGACAAGCACCGAGAGCCGGAAATAGACGGCCAGCAGAAGGAGCACGGCATAAAAGGCAATCATGGCGCGTGCCTCGATGCGCACCTTGTCATAGCCCTTTGGCGGAACGTAGCTTTCGCGACCACGATCCGCGGCGTTGGCATAAAGCGTCTTGATGTGGCCCCACCATAA
Source organism: Mesorhizobium sp. M7A.F.Ca.US.007.01.2.1 (assembly GCF_003998165.1). Classification (NCBI taxonomy): domain Bacteria; kingdom Pseudomonadati; phylum Pseudomonadota; class Alphaproteobacteria; order Hyphomicrobiales; family Phyllobacteriaceae; genus Mesorhizobium; species Mesorhizobium sp. M7A.F.Ca.US.007.01.2.1. Next base: position 31,843 of record NZ_RZQP01000051.1, read on the forward strand.
CGGGATGCCGGATATGTGGACGAGGTATTGCCGCCATGTCTCCGGCTTGGGAAACGCCAGTTCCGGGTCATTGTCGGGATCTTGCGTGTATCGATGGTGGGCAAAGTGGAAGTAGCGGAACCAGTCCGCCGGCAGCGCGATCGCCAGGCTGCACACCCGCGCCACGACATCGTTCAGCCGCTGCGCCTCAAAGGCCGTGCGATGAACCGTCTCGTGCAGCAGCGTGAACAGAAACACGATGAGGAGACCTTGCGGCAGCATCAGCAGCGGCCAGAACGGCACTTTGGCGGCGATCAGCGATCCGAGGATCACGATCGCACCCCAATGAGCGGCAAGCTGAACGAGGCCCGCGGCATCAGACTTGGCGGTCAGCCGTTTGCGCTCCTCCTGCGTCAACGATGAAATTACGTCGCGATGATCCACGGGCTTCGATCCAGGCTCGGATTTGATAGAATCCACTGTAGCGCATGAAAAACCTTTCCAAAAATGACGATTTCTGCGATTTAGATAAGCTGAACTTATCTATTCGGTGATCATGGCCGTACTTCCCTCTCTCAAAGGACTTCAGGCTTTCGAGGCTGCGGCCCGTACAGGCAGCTTTGCGGGGGCGGCGGAAGAGCTTTCTGTATCCGCCGCCGCCGTCAGCCAGCTCATCCGCACCGTCGAGGAGCAGATGGACCGCAAGCTGTTCCATCGCGTCAACCGGCGCGCCGTCCTCACCGAGGCCGGCGTCGAGATGCTGCCCAGGCTGACCATGGCCTTCCAGGAGATCGGCAGCGTCGCGCGCCAGCTGGGCGGCGATGCGTTCCGCCCGCGCCTCGTGGTGTCGGTGCCGCCATCCATGGCCATGGGTTGGCTTTCGCAGCGCCTCACTGGTTTTGTCTCAAGCCATGGCGCCGTCGACATATCGCTCAGAGGCGAGGATGACCCGGTGCCGTTCGACCGTGAGTTGATCGACATCAGGCTCACTTATGGCCCGCACTATCGCGAGCACCCGACCGAGGACATCGTCCAGGACGCAGTCTATCCCGTGTGTGCACCCGGGCTGGCCGACACGATCAAACCCGAAGGCCTCGCCAGCCTGCCGCTTATCCACACCGGCTGGGGACCGACTGGTGCGTCCTTTCCGTCCTGGCACAACTGGTTCGAGGCGGCCGGCATCGAACCCGGCCGGGCAGCGCAGCGCGGCCTCTCGGCCAACTCGTCGCGCGCGGCACTCGACCTTGCCATTTCGGGATTGGGCGTGGCGCTGGCGCAAGGGATCTACTGTGCCGAGGCGCTGGAGGACGGCCGACTTGTCAGGCCCCTCGCCCAAATGGTCGAGCTGCGCCAGCCCTATTGCCTGACGATCCCGGAGCGCAGCGCCAGACGCGATGTCGTGGACGCGTTTCGCCAGTGGCTGATCGACGAGTGCCGGCGCGCAGTCGGCTCGCCGGCACTGCGTTGACGTGACACGCGGCAATGGTCAGAGGTGCCCGCTCAATGCCTCAGCCATGTCCTTGTTTGTCGCCACGGGGATGATCTCGAATTCCACCAGATCCGCCCATTCGATGACCCAACGCTGCAGCAGCGTGACGTCATCGGCCTCCACCAGCAGGAAGCAGCGGCTCATGTCCGCCGCGATCCAGCTGTGGTGCACGAGCAGCTCGTCCGGTTTCAGGCGGCCGCGGTCGCGAAAGCGGCGATAGATCTCCTTGCGATCACAGCCGGTGAAGTCCTCGATCACGATAAATTGCATGTCCTACCCTACCGCCCCGGCCGGTCCAACCGCTCCAGGAACCACTGCGTCAGCCGCACCCAGACCTCGTCCTTCTCACCGGAATCCTCCCAGCCATGGTCGAGGTTGGGATTGTCATTCACCTCGATGACGAAGACGCCGTCCTTGGTCTCCTTGAGGTCGACGCCATAGAGCCCGTCGCCGATGCAGCGCGCCGCCTTCACTGCCGTCTCGACGACATGCGCCGGCGTTTCCTTCAGCGTGAAGGTCTTGATGCCGCCCTGGTCGGGCTTGCCGTTGGCCTTGTGGTTGACGATCTGCCAGTGCTTCTTGGCCATCAGATAGTGCACGGCAAACAGCGGCTGGCCGCCGAGCACGCCGACACGCCAATCATATTCGGTCGGAATGAATTTCTGCGCGATCAGAAGGTCGGAATCCTCCAGCCATTCGGTGGCGAGCGTCTTCAGTTCCTCGAAATTGGCGCATTTCTTGACGCCGCGCGAGAACGACGAATCCGGGATCTTCAGCACCAGCGGAAAGCCCAGCGTCTGCGCCGCCAGTTCGAGATCCGAGGTGCCGGCGATCATCACCGTCGGCGGCACCGGCACCTTGTTGTAGGCCATCAGCT
>NZ_RZQP01000520.1:0-589 GCF_003998165.1 Mesorhizobium sp. M7A.F.Ca.US.007.01.2.1
TCGATGAAGTTCCTGAAGGGGGCGTCGGTCATGGGCTCGCGATCAAAGGAAGGCCGGCATCACCCGGTCGATGAACAGTTGCAGCGATTTTTTCTTGTGCTCGTGCGAAAGCCCGCTGTCGATCCAGATCGAATACTGGTTGTAGCCGAGTGCCTCATAGGTCTTCAGCCGGGCGATGACCTTATCGGCCTCGCCGATCACCAGGTTCTGCCTGATCTTGTCGGGCGCGTATTGCGGCATGGCCGCGATCTCGTCCGGCGTCAGCGGCTCCAATATGCCTTGATGCACTGGTTTCTTGTTCTGGAACCAGGCGCCGAACTGGCAATAGAAAGTCGACAGGTCCTGCGTCAGGCGATCTGCGTCAGCCGCGTCGTCGGCAACGAAGGTGTGCATCAAAAGCATGATTTCCGGTCGTTCGATCTCGGGATGCGCGGCGCAGGCGGCGTTGAAGCGCTGCATCAGGCTCGTCACCTCGTCATCGCCGGAAGCCAGCGGCGTTACCTGGACCTTGCATCCGTTGGCGACGGCGAAATCGTGCGAGTTCGGGTCGCGGGCCGCCACCCAGATCGGCGGGTGGGGTGTTTTTCGT
>NZ_RZQP01000521.1:0-574 GCF_003998165.1 Mesorhizobium sp. M7A.F.Ca.US.007.01.2.1
GTTCAACAGCGTTTCAACCCTCGTGCTCCTGTCGGCCACAATTGCCGTCCTGTTCGTTTACGAGACGCTCCTCGGTCACGCCCGACGGCTGATCATCAACGTCGTCGGCGCCCGCCTGGATACCAAACTGAACTTGCATGTTTTCAGCAGGCTCCTGCGTCTGCCGCTTGATTATTTCGAGCGTCATCCGGCCGGCGAGACGATGTACCATCTCGCGCAGATCTATCGCATCCGCGAATTCCTCACCGGAAAACTCCTCAGCACGTTCCTGGATCTGATCACGCTCTGCGTGCTGATCCCGGTGATGTTCTATATCAACCCCACGCTGGGCTGGATGGTGCTTGCCTGCGCGGGCGTGATTATGTTGATCATCTTCGCCTTTCTCGCGCCGTTGCGCCGCCGCTACCAGCAAGTGGTCGATGCCGAGACCTGGAAGGCGGCGGCGCTCGGCGAAACCGTCGTCGGCATCAAGACGGTGAAGGCGCTCGGTCTCGAACCGCAACGCAGGGCGCTTTGGGACGAGCGGGTGGCGGAAGCGGGCAGGGCGCGCCTTGCCTTCGGGCAGCTTGCCAAC
>NZ_RZQP01000522.1:0-563 GCF_003998165.1 Mesorhizobium sp. M7A.F.Ca.US.007.01.2.1
GTGGCTGGACTGGCGGCGCAGGAGCCCGACGGCAATGGCTTGGAATCGCAAAGCTTGTTCGAACGGGATTCCTCGCGGGAGCCGGAATTCGCGGCAGCGTTCGGGCTCGCGAAAAAGGCAGCCGAAGCTGGCTCCGCAACCGGGCAGGCAATTCTCGCCTATATCCTCAGCAGAGGCCCCGAAGCGATGCGGGACCTGGATGCGGCGCATGGCTGGTATGAGAAGTCTGCGGCAGCCGGCTGCCCTGAGGGATGCCTGGGCCTTGCTCTTTCCCTCGCCCGGCGCGGGCAGCCTGCGCAGACGGCCAAAGTTGCCGCCGAGGTTCGACGCGCTGCCGACGCCGGTCTGCCAACCGCAATCTACCTTCTTGGGGTCCTGACTGAGCATGGACGCGGCATGCCAGCTGATCGACCGGCAGCCGCGCGACTGTATCAGCTTGCCGCGGAGAAAGGCTTGCCCTCAGCCCAATTCCGGTTGGGATCGGCGCTCATCGAGGGTGGCCTTGCAGGTCAAGATATCGCCGCCGGCGAGGCGTGGATGCGGCGGGCCGCATTGGCAGGGAA
>NZ_RZQP01000523.1:0-540 GCF_003998165.1 Mesorhizobium sp. M7A.F.Ca.US.007.01.2.1
GTCTAGGTCTGTTCGGCGGTGGCGGCGCGGGTACGGATGGCAATGACGGCCGGGCAGCCACGGGGACCAACACCGGCAACATCACCACCAGTGGCCTGGGCGCCATCGGCATGCTGGTCGAGTCGGTGGGCGGCGGCGGCGGCGATGGCGGCGGCGCCATCGGTCTCGTGTCGATCGGTGGCAAGGCAAGCGGTGGCGGCCAGGGCGATACGGCGACCGGCAATATTGGCGGCGTCATCAAGACCGGCGTCGATGGAAACGGCGGCGACGGCGCGCATGGCATTCTGATCCAGTCGGTCGGCGGTGGCGGCGGCAATGGCGGCTACGCCATCGGCGTAGCGCCTGCAATTTCGGTCGCCATCGGCGGTGGCGGCGGCACTGGCGGCAAGGGTGGCGTGGTCAACGTCAATCAGGCCGGCAACGGTGTGACCGTCGAGACGAACGGCCGTTCCGCTAGCGGCATCATCGCACAGTCGGTCGGCGGCGGCGGCGGCAATGGCGGCGGCGCCATTGCCATTGGCGGCCTGGTGGGTGTGTCGG
>NZ_RZQP01000524.1:0-527 GCF_003998165.1 Mesorhizobium sp. M7A.F.Ca.US.007.01.2.1
CTATAGGCGGATTCGCGTCGCGCGGGAGGGGCAGAATTCCGCCAGCGGTGGATCAGTGGAAAACGACTTATGCCTGCGCCGCCAGCCAGTCGCGCACCTTGCGGGCGTTGTCGCTGAGCTCCCGGTTCTTCGGCCAGACGACATAGAAGGCCTTGCCGGTCTTCAGCACATGATCCGTCACCGGCACCAGCAGGCCCGACGCCAGCAGCCGCTCGGCGAGATGCCGCCAGCCGAGCGCGATGCCTTGGCCTTCCATGACACCCTGGATCACCAGGCCGTAGTCGTTGATGCGCAGGCCGCGCGCGGTATCGCTGAGATTGGCGCCCGCAGACTGGAACCATTCGTCCCAACTGGCCGCCTCGCGATACGGCTCCTCCAGATGGATGAGGCGGTGCGTGGCCAGTTCGGCAGCGGATCTGGGCAGGCCGAACTTTGCCGCATAGCTGGTGCCGGCGACGGGAAATATCTCCTCGTCAGCCAGCGGCAACGAATGATAGTCCGGCCAGTCCCGCGGCGCGCCGCCGCGC
>NZ_RZQP01000525.1:0-521 GCF_003998165.1 Mesorhizobium sp. M7A.F.Ca.US.007.01.2.1
GCCCACGCTTGCGTTGACGCTCAGGCCGAACTGGCCGCCGCCATTTCCGCCACCGCCACCGATCGATTGCACGATGATACCGGCCGACCTTTCGCGGAAAGTCTCGACCGAACCATTATAGGTGGCTTCCGTCGCCACGCCCTTGCCGGCCGCGCCGCCTCTTCCCCCCATGCCGAAGCCGGCAATCGCCGACAGTGTGCCGGAAAAGCCGCCATTGCCGCCGCCGCCGCCGACCGACTGCACGATCAGGCCGGCCGAATCCGCGCCGTCCGTGGTGATCGATTGCATCGCGCCATCAGCCGTGCGCAGCGTGACGGCATCGGCATCGCCGCCGCCTGCGCCACTGCCGCCGACACCCACACTGGCGCCGAAGCTGGCAGCGCCGGAAAAGCCGCCATTGCCGCCGCCGCCGCCGATCGATTGGGCAACGATGCCGGTCGACCGATCCCCCGAGGTGTTGACGGTGCCGCCGACGGTCGCGTCGACCACGCCGCCTTTACCCGCCTTGCCGCCACTGCCGC
>NZ_RZQP01000526.1:0-514 GCF_003998165.1 Mesorhizobium sp. M7A.F.Ca.US.007.01.2.1
ATGTAGCTATTGCTGACGGCGTTGCTCCCAACACCGCGCGTGACAACAACGGTGGTGTACCCGGCGGGCAGGGAACCGGTGACAGTCTCGTCGAGGGGATGACATCGTCCGACGATTTCCCCATTTGGCGCACCTGCGAGCCTGTCTTTCAGAGATGCCTTACACACGTCAAGCGACGCATATGTGGTCGGCGCGGCATCAATGGGCCTGCAGACGACAGCCTCGCCTGGGCTGCAAGAGAGTAAAAGCAGTACTGCTGCGGTTGCCGGATCCATTGTCGAAGCTCCACTGAGACGAGCCTCAACGCAGATCGACGGCCTTTGTTGCACAGGCAGCCCTGGCGGCGGCCCGCTGCCGAGAGGTGGCGGGGCTAATCCTATTTCGCAAGCGAGTTGCCGGACAGCTCAAAAACCATCGGCTCGCCTCTGAAATCGGAATAGCGAATCCATCGAGGCGAAATCGTAAAAAGTTGTGCCCCTTGCTTTAGAAACTCCGCTTCAAGCGGACAGTTGGC
>NZ_RZQP01000527.1:0-498 GCF_003998165.1 Mesorhizobium sp. M7A.F.Ca.US.007.01.2.1
AGACCAGGCAGAGCGCGATATCGTCGACGGCCTGCCGTGGTGAAAGGGCCAGATTCCTGAACTTCATCCCCCTAGCCCCTCGCGATCGCATGGAAGAAGGTGCCGCTGACATGGCCGCGCCGGTAGCCCGAGGCGCCGATCGGATTGCCCTGGCCGTCGGCAAGGTCGGCCAGCGGCTCGTCATTGCCGGTGGCCGTCATCTGCGCATAGTGGAATTCGTGGCCACGAATCAGCGCCCCAGCCGGGCCCAGCGGGCAGTCGGCGCGCAGCCGCGCCTCGCGATAGCCGAGGTTCATCTTGCGCCTGGCGAAGCTTGTGGCATGGCCGAGCAGGCCGAGCATCGCATGCGTTTCGCCCGACGCGTCCTCCAGGGCTTCGCCGAGCACCATGAAGCCACCGCACTCGCCATGGATGGGCTTCGTCGCGGCGAAACGCGCCATGCCGGCGCGGAAAGTCGCGGCGGCGGCGAGCTTGCCGGCGTGAAGCTCGGGATAGCCG
>NZ_RZQP01000528.1:0-495 GCF_003998165.1 Mesorhizobium sp. M7A.F.Ca.US.007.01.2.1
GCGCGGTGCGCCTGACGACATAGTCCTCGGTCTTCTTATGCGCGTCGGCGGCAAGCATGTCGGCTTCGCGCTTGGCGGCAGCGACGATGTCGGCGGCCTCCTGCTCGGCTTCCTTGCGCTTGCCTTGAGGATGTTGCTGCCGTCGATGCCCTCGGCGCTGATGGAGGCCATCGAGACCGCCTGTGCGGAGCCGAGAATGCGCAGGAACAGGGCCTCACGCTGTAAATGGCTGAGGCGTTTGGAATCGTCGAGGCCGTCGGGAATGTTGGCGGGATCGAGCACCACCGCTGCGGCGACCACCGGCCCGGCCAGGGGGCCGCGGCCTGCCTCGTCCATCCCGGCGACCGGCCACAGGCCCTCCGCCATCGCCTTCGTCTCGAAGGAGAAGTCGGGCTTCTCGATGATCTCAAAGAGAGGCGGAGAATCAGAACGCGCGCGAGCCATGTTGCGGCGAGGTTCGCATCGGCTCCGATTCTCCGCAAGTCCCTCCGGGTC
>NZ_RZQP01000529.1:0-483 GCF_003998165.1 Mesorhizobium sp. M7A.F.Ca.US.007.01.2.1
TTGCTCCAGTAGAGCCTGTTGCTCCAGTCGATCCGGTCGAACCTGTTGCCCCAGTAGAGCCGGTCGAACCTGTCGATCCGGTCGAGCCAGTTGCTCCGGTATCACCGGTTGCACCTGTGGCGCCGGTCGAGCCGGTTGCTCCGGTCGAACCTGTAGAGCCTGTTGCACCGGTATCACCGGTTGCTCCTGTGGCGCCGGTCGAGCCGGTTGCTCCGGTCGATCCGGTCGAACCTGTTGCCCCAGTAGAGCCGGTCGAACCTGTCGATCCGGTCGAGCCAGTTGCTCCGGTATCACCGGTTGCACCTGTGGCGCCGGTCGAGCCGGTTGCGCCAGTCGAACCTGTTGCTCCAGTCGAACCAGTTGCTCCGGTATCACCGGTCGAGCCGGTTGCTCCAGTAGAGCCTGTTGCTCCAGTCGATCCGGTCGAACCTGTTGCCCCAGTAGAGCCGGTCGAACCTGTCGATCCGGTCGAGCCAGTTGCTC
>NZ_RZQP01000052.1:0-33906 GCF_003998165.1 Mesorhizobium sp. M7A.F.Ca.US.007.01.2.1
GCAGGCTTCCAGTGCGGCGATCGCATCGGCCTTGGCGTCGAACACGCCGACTGGACCGGAATTGCCGGCCCAGTTGCGGCCGGAACCGTCGAGCTTGGCGGTGCCGCGACGCACGCCGGCGGCGACGCGCCGCTGCTGGTCGGCGCCGTCGCCCTCATAAGTGCCCGACACTTCGAACAGCGCCACGTCGCCAATACCCTTGTCGGCGTTGCGCTGGGCAGCCGCGATCAGCCCCGGCAGCAGCGAGGGCCGCATGTCGGACATATCGGCGGCGATCGGGTTGGCAAGCTTCAGCGCGGTCTGGCCGCCGCCGAACAGCTCGGCATGCTTGGCCGGAATGAACGACCAGGTAACGGCTTCCATCATGCCGCGCACGGCAAGCGCGCGCTTGGCCGTGCGGGTACGGACCTGCAGCGTGGTGAGGATCTTTGCATTGACCGCGTCATGCGCACCGAGCGGCTGCGGCGCGATGTTGTCGACACCGTGGATGCGCATGACCTCCTCGACCAGGTCTGCCTTGCCATCGACGTCGGGGCGCCAGGACGGCACGGCGACATCGACGACATCGCCCGAGCCCTCCGGCTTGAAGCCGAGGCGCGACAGGATGTCGAGGCTTTCCGCGCTGGGAACCTCGATGCCGGTCAGCCGCTTCACTTCCGAAAGCGGGAAGGAAACGATCTTCGGCGTGTGACCGGCATAACCGACGACCTCCATTTCGGTCGGCGTGCCGCCGCAGAAATCGAGCACCAGTTTCGTCGCCAGTTCGACGCCCGGAACCATGAATTCGGGGTCGACGCCGCGCTCGAAACGGTAGCGCGCGTCGGTAATGATGCCGAGCGTGCGGCCGGTGCGCGCCGTGGTGATCGGATCCCAAAGGGCGGATTCGATCAGCACATCTGAGGTGTTCTCGTCGCAGCCCGAATGCTCGCCGCCCATGACGCCGGCGATCGACTCGACGCCGTTGTCATCTGCGATGACGCACATTTCCGGCGTCAGCGTGTATTCGCGGCCGTCGAGCGCCTGCACCTTTTCACCATCGCGCGCGCGGCGCACGACGAGATTGCCGGCAACCTTGCTGGCGTCGAACACATGCAGCGGGCGGCCGCGGTCGAAGGTGACGTAGTTGGTGATGTCGACCAGTGCGCTGATGGGTCTCAGCCCAATGGCGATCAGCCGCTGCTGCAGCCATTTTGGCGAGGGTCCATTCTTGACGCCCTTGACCAAGTTGAGCGCGAAGCCGGGGCAAAGCTCCGGCGCTTCGATCGTCACCTTGATCGGACACATGCCATTGCCGACATGCGGCATGATGGCGCCGCCGACGAGGCGGCCAAGCCCGCTCGCCGCCAGATCCCTGGCGATGCCGTAGACGCTGGTGGCATCCGGCCGGTTCGGCGTCAAGTTGATCTCGATGACCGGATCGTCGATGTGCGCATAGGCGGCGAAGCTGGTGCCGACCGGCGCATCCTCAGGCAGGTCGATGATGCCATTGTGTTCGTCGGACAGCTCCAGCTCGCGCTCGGAACACATCATGCCGTGGCTTTCGACGCCCCTGATCTTGCCGACCGTCAGCGTTACGTCGATGCCGGGCACATAGGTGCCGGGCGCGGCAAAGGCGCCGATCAGGCCCGCGCGAGCGTTTGGCGCGCCGCAAACGACCTGCACCGGAGGCTTGCCGTCGCCGGTGTCGACGGTCAGCACGCGCAGCCGGTCGGCATCGGGATGCTGAACCGCCGTCAGCACCCTGGCGATGACGAATGGTTTCAGGCTCGACTTGTCGTCGACATGCTCGACTTCGAGACCGATCGAAGTCAGCCGCTCGACGATCTCGTCGAGCGTGGCGTCGGTCTCGAGGTGGTCCTTGAGCCAGGAGAGGGTGAATTTCATGGGACTGTTCCGTCTGGTCTTTTGACGCTTGATTTCAGATGTCTCGGCAGGTCGTCGGACATATGCAGGAAGGCAAGCTGCTCGCCGATATAGGCATGCAGCGTCGGCTGGAAATCGGCCGGCATGTCCATGGCGCCGAGCATGAAGTAGATGTCTTCTTCCAGCCGCTCGTCGACATAGGCGATGGGTGAGCCGCAGGTGCCGCAGAAAGAGCGCGTCACCGGGCCGTTCTCATACATCTTCAGCGCCTTGCCGGTGAACGCGACCTGATCGACCAGGAAGCCGACAAAGGCCGACACCGGCGCGCCGCTGGCCCGCCGGCAATCGCCGCAATGGCAGTAGCTGACGTGATGCGGTTCGGCAGAGGCCTCGAACCGCACGGCGCCGCAGCGGCAGCCGCCGGCATAGGGCGCTGTCATGCGCTCAGGCCTCCGAACAAAGTCGGCATGTCGAGCGGCCGGAAGCCGTAGTGCGACAGCCAGCGCACGTCTGCATCGAAGAAGGCGCGCAGGTCCGGCATGCCGTATTTCAGCATGGCGATGCGGTCTATGCCCATGCCCCAGGCAAAGCCCTGATATTCGTCCGGATCGAGACCGCCATGGCGCAGCACATTGGGATGCACCATGCCGCAGCCGAGGATCTCCATCCAGTCGGAGCCTTCGCCGAAGCGCACCTCGCCGGGCCGCGAGCGATCGCACTGGATGTCCACCTCGAGGCTTGGCTCGGTGAACGGGAAGAAGGACGGCCGGAAGCGCATCTTAACCTGCGGCACCTCGAAGAAGGCCTTGCAGAACTCCTCCAGCACCCACTTCATGTTGGCGACGTTGGCTGTCTTGTCGATCACCAGCCCCTCGACCTGATGGAACATCGGCGAGTGGGTGGCGTCCGAATCCTGCCGGTACGTCTTGCCAGGAATGACGATGCGGATCGGCGGCTTCTTCGTTTCCATGGTGCGGATCTGCACCGGCGAAGTGTGCGTGCGCAAAAGCTTGCGCTCGCCCTTCTCGTCCGGCTGGAAGAAGAAGGTGTCGTGCATCTCGCGCGCCGGGTGGCCTTCGGGAAAATTCAGCGCGGTGAAATTGTAATAGTCGGTCTCGATATCGGGACCTTCCGCGATGGAGAAACCGAGATCGCCGAAGATCGCGGCAATCTCGTCGATGACCTGGCTGATCGGATGGATACGGCCGCGCTCGGCCGGCGACTGCCGCACCGGCAACGTCACGTCGACCTTTTCGGCGGCGAGGCGGGCGGTGATCGCCACATCCTTGAGCTCAGCCTTGCGGGCAGTCAGCGCGTCGGTGACGCGGTTCTTGAGGCCGTTGATGGCCGGGCCTTTGATCTGGCGCTCCTCGGCGGTCATGGCGCCAAGTGTCTTCAGCATCTCGGACACGCTGCCCTTCTTACCGAAAGCAGCGATGCGCACGGCCTCGATGGCCGGCTCATCGGCGGCCGAGGCGATCTCGGCCAGAAGTGAGTTTTCAAGCGTATCCAGGCCAGTGGTTGCGTCGTTCACGGTCAAACTCGCTGCGTTGGGAGGTCGGCCTCAAAGTGAAAGTCACTCCTAAAGTGAAATCACTCCAAGGATCAGGCAAAAGAAAAACCCGCGCCAGCCGTGCCAGCGCGGGTTCCCCAAATCAGAATTGCGAATGCTTGGGAAGCGCTGGTCTTAGGCGACAGCGCTTTCAAAAGCGTTCGGCGTGGTGTTCTTCAGATATTCGAGCGCCACCTTGGCCTTGGCGACCAGGGCCGCGAAAGCCTGCGGCTCGTGGATGGCCATGTCCGACAGGATCTTGCGATCGATCTCGATGCCCGACTTGTTGAGGCCGTCGATGAAGCGGCCATAGGTCAGGCCATGCTCGTGGGTCGCGGCGTTGATACGCTGGATCCACAGCGCGCGGAAGGAGCGCTTGCGGTTCTTGCGGTCGCGGTAAGCGTATTGCAGCGACTTTTCCACCGCCTGCTTGGCGATGCGGATGGTGTTCTTGCGGCGGCCGTAGAAGCCTTTCGCGGCTTTCAGGACCTTCTTGTGCTTGGCGTGCGAAGTGACGCCTCTTTTTACGCGTGCCATGTCATGATCTCCTTAAAAGCAATTCCAGGAAAAGTGCCTTGCGGTTTTCCGTTCGGAATTGCGTAAAACAAATGCGTGTCCGGACCGAATGCCTTAGAGGCCATTCGGCAGAAAATTCTTGATGACCTTCTTGCCATCCGGTTCAGCCAGAACCATCGTGCCGCGGGCATTTCGAATGAACTTGTTGGAACGCTTGATCATGCCGTGACGCTTGCCGGCCGCAGCCGACAGGACTTTACCCGTACCTGTGATCTTGAACCGCTTCTTGGCGGCCGATTTGGTCTTCATCTTGGGCATTTTGCTACTCCGTATTGTTGGCGCACTATCGCGCTTCTTGTTCGCTTCAGGCCGACCAAAGCCCGAAAAGCAAATGAAACCGCCACGGCATGCCCTGCCGGGCGGTTTTCTTGAACGGCGGTGCTATACGTCAAAGACGGCCCGCGCGCAACACCTGTGGAGATGCGGCGCTGTGTCCTCGTCAGGGCAGCGTGAACCAGACCGGCAACATGCCTGACAGCTGGGCGCCGTCGATCAATTCGAAGGCCGGCAGCGCGATCAGAAACACCAGGCCGTCGAGCAGCGTGGTCAACAGCAGGCGCGGCTTGAAGTTTCCGGTATCGCCCTCCTGGTAGAGCGACAGTTTTGGGAAGAAGCGCGGCACCCGCGCCAGATAGGCCTGATACGGCGCGCCGAGCGCTTCCTTGAGGAACTTCTCCTCGCGCAGGATGACGATATGGAACGCCCCCGCGCACAAAAGCCCGAAGAGGATGATACCGGAGAACGAACCGATCTGCGCGCCGACACCGGCTGCGGCTACGGTCGAGAACACATAGAGCGGGTTGCGGGTGATCGAGTAAGGCCCGCCAGTCACCACCTCGGACGATTTGCGCCCGCCTATGTAGAGTGTCGCCCAAAGGCGGCCCACGATGCCGAGGAAAATCAGCAGCACGCCGAACATTTCGATCGTCTCGTGCACGGCTGTGTCGGGCGGAAACGTCGATTGGCCAAATAGCAATGCTGCAAACAGCACGACCACGAGAACGGCAAGCACTATCCGGCGCATATGCTGGTAATTGCCCAGCCCGTGTTTGAAGTCCACGTCCGAAACCTTGACTTCATCGACCATAGTGAATCCGATCGTCAGGAATTTTGCCGGCGATCGCAGCGTCTGAACAAGAAGAAGGCGTCCCGCCGATCGCCGGGACGCCTTGCGATGTGATTCAGGCGGATTTAAGCGCGATGGCCAAGCCTGACGTCATCGTGATCCTAGATACGCGCCGATGCAGATCTTAGCGCGGCGACAGCACCATCATCATCTGGCGGCCTTCGAGCTTCGGTTCCGCTTCGACCTTGGCAATCGTCGCCACTTCCTCGCGGACCTTGTTCAGAAGCTGCATGCCGAGTTCCATATGCGCCATCTCGCGGCCACGGAAGCGCAGCGTCAGCTTGACCTTGTCGCCTTCCTCGAAGAAGCGGCGAACCGCCTTCATCTTGGTCTCGTAGTCATGGCTGTCGATGTTCGGGCGCATCTTGATCTCCTTGATCTCGATGACCTTCTGGTTCTTGCGCGCCTCGGCCGCCTTCTTCTGGTTGGCGTATTTCAACTTGCCGAGATCAAGGATCTTGACGACGGGGGGCACCGCGTTGGGCGATATCTCGACGAGATCGAGCCCGGCCTCTTCGGCCAGCAGCAATGCGTCGTTGATGGAAACATCGCCGCGGTTCTGGCCTTCGGCGTCGATAAGCTGGACCCGGGGAACCCGGATGTCACGGTTGGAGCGCGGGCCATCCTTGGTCGGCGCCGCTGCTTTGAAAGGTCTGCGAATGGTCGTGGTCTCCTTGGCCGTTTCGTTCAGGATTTGTCAGTGTTGATGCATGGACGCGCCAATGTGGTGAGCGCGCGGGCGGAGTCAATAGCACAGCATTGACAGAAAATCACCCTGATCGCTGTCCTGCACCAAACAAAGAACATAGTGAGCACTTTTCGCCACGCCACCGACCGTGCCACAAGAATCCCGCGCCAGAAGAGGGCCTGAGGAAAAAGCCATGACCGCAACGCCCCCCGTCTTTATGGATGTCGATGGATCGCGCATCGCGGTGCGCCATACTGCTGGCTCTACGCCCGGCATCGTCTGGCTCGGCGGCTACAAGTCGGACATGCTGGGCGCGAAGGCGCAGACGCTGTCGGACTGGGCGGCAAAAGAAGGCCGCGCCTTTCTGCGCCACGATTATTCCGGCCATGGCGAATCCGGCGGCGCCTTTGCCGACGGCACGATTTCGACATGGCTTGCACAAAGCCTTGCCGTGTTCCGGCATTTCACCAAGGGCAAACAGATCCTGGTCGGCTCCTCGATGGGCGCCTGGATCGCGCTGCGCATGGTGCAGGAATTGCGCAAGGCTGATGACAGCAACGTCGCCGGCCTGGTGCTGCTGGCGCCGGCACCGGATTTTACCGCTGAACTGATCGAACCGGTGCTGACCAAGGCGCAGAAGCGCGATCTCGCCAAAAAAGGTTTCTTCGAAGAGCCGTCGAACTATTCCACGGAACCCTACATCTACACCCGCGCCCTGATCGAGGACGGGCGCGACAACCTGACAATGACAGGCCCGATCGACACCCATTGCCCGGTGCATATCCTGCAGGGCCTGGCCGATGCGGATGTGCCGGCAAGCCATGCACTGAAGCTGGTCAGCCTGCTGCCCGCCGACGACGTGACCCTGTCGCTGATCCCTGACGGCGACCATCGCCTGTCGCGACCGCAGGATCTCGACATGCTGGTGCGGGCCGTCGATGCGATGGCGCAGAGGGGAAACTGATGCGCCTTTCCATTCCGATATCCGCCTTCGTCGCGGCGATCGTCGGCTTCGGCGGCACGCTGGCCATCGTCATCGCCGCCGCCAACGCAGTCGGCGCGACGCAGATCGAGACGGCAAGCTGGGTGACGACGATCTGCCTGGCCATGGCGATCGAGAGCCTGTGGCTGTCATGGCGAACGAAAATGCCAGTCATCACCGCCTGGTCGACGCCGGGCCTGGCGCTGATCGCGGCATCGAGCGGCTTTTCGATGGGTGAGGCCGTCGCCGCCTTCATCGTCACCGGCGTCCTTCTGATCGCCACCGGGCTGTTTCGGCCCCTGACGAAGCTGATCTCGAGAATACCGCCTTCCGTCGCCTCGGGCATGCTGGCCGGTATCGTCGTCACCTTCGCGCTCAATGCGGTGAAGACCATTCCCATCGACCCGTGGCTGATCCTGCCGCTGATTGCAGCCTTCTTCGTCATCCGCCTGTTCAACCCGGCGCTGTCGGTGCTGGCGGTGCTGATCGGCGGTGGCCTTGCCGCTTTCCTCACCGGCCGTGTCGGCGGCCTGCCGACACCGGAACTGTCGACGCTGACGCTGATTGAGCCTGATTTCACCGCCAAGGCGGTGATCGGGCTGGCACTGCCGCTCTATCTCGTCACCATGGCTTCGCAGAACCTGTCCGGCCTCGCCGTGCTGCGCGCCGCCGGCTACCATCCGGAGCCCGGCCCGCTGATCGGCGTCACCGGCCTGTTTTCGCTGCTGTCGGCGCCGTTCGGCGGCTCGACCACCAATCTGGCGGCGATCTCGGCGGCGATCTGCACCGGGCCGGACGTCCACCCCGACCCCGCCGAGCGCTGGAAGACCGGGCCGTTCTATGCGCTCGCCTATCTCATCTTTGCGATTTTCGGCGCTTCGCTGGTGGCGATCTTCGCGGTGCTGCCACAGAGCCTGATCGTACTGGTGGCGGGCCTGGCGCTGATGGCGTCGCTCGCCAACGCGCTTTCTATCGCGCTGAAGGAAGAGGCGGATCGCATGGCCGCCACCGTCACCTTTGTCGTCACCGCGTCGGGTCTGACGCTGTTCGGCGTTGGCGCCGCATTCTGGGGCCTGATTGCCGGGCTGGTCGTGCTTTTCCTCGATATGATCAAAAAGCGATAAACATTTCAGATGCTTGTCCGGATTTGGCGGACATTGTCTTGAATCGCCGTTTTTCTCTTCCCATTTCGATTCCACGCAGCCGGGTTTGGCTGTCTCCAACCGAAGGAATGGGAGAAAATGAACACATCCGCATTGATCCGTCCGGCCTGGACGCCGGCAACCATCGCGTTGATGGTTGTGGGTTTCATGGTGTTCTGGCCACTCGGCTTCGCCATGCTCGCCTACATCATCTGGGGCGACCGCCTCGATGGCTTCAAGCGTGACGTCAACCGCGCGACCGACGGCATCTTCGCCGGTTGCCGCCGCGGTTCCGACAAGGCCGCGCGCTGGGGCAATGGTTCCGCCCGCACCGGCAACGTCGCTTTCGACGACTGGCGCGAAAAGGAACTTGAGCGGCTGAACGAAGAGCGCCGCAAGCTCGACGAGATGCTGACCCAGTTCGACGAATACGCCCGCGAATTGCGCCGCGCCAAGGACCAGGACGAGTTCGACCGGTTCATGGCCAACCGCAACAAGTCGACGGCTCCGACGAAGACCGATCCGGGCACTGGAACGACGACCACCAAGCGTGGCAAGGGTTCGAACCTGCTTGACGACTGAGATCCGGCGACTGGTCACATCGTGAAAAAACGGCGTCGCGCGAGCGGCGCCGTTTCTTTTTTGTTCTAGTCGTTTTTCTCGAATCGCGTATCGTCCCGCCATGACTCTCGGCTTCTTTCGCAATCTGACAAAGCCCAAGCCCACGCCTGTCGTGGAGCGCGAATATTGCGTCGCCGGTCGCACGCTGCCGCTCAAGATCGTCGAGAGCGCCAGGGCGCGCCGAATGACGCTGCGTATCGATTCAGGCGGCCAGGGTCTGCGCATCACCGTGCCGCCAGGCCTGCGCCGCGGCGAAGTGGACAGGTTCCTCGAGCGGCACCAGGACTGGCTGGAGCAGCGACTGGCCAAGGTGCCGACGCGGCCGCAAGTGCGGCCCGGCATCAGGATCCCGGTGCGCGGCGTGCCGCACCGCATCGTCCATGAACCGTCAAAGCGCGGCACCGTCACCGTGTCGCGCGACGAACGTGGTCCGCTCTTGATCGTGCATGGCGACCGCATACATCTGCCGCGCCGCCTCGCCGATTTCCTCAAGCGCGAGGCCAAGAAGGAAATCGAGAAGCTGGTGGCCAAGCACACCGAGGCGCTTGGCAAGCGCGCCAAGGCGATCCGCTTCAAGGACACGTCAAGCCGCTGGGGGTCATGCACCTCCGAAGGCAATCTGTCCTTTTCCTGGCGCATCATGATGGCGCCGTCGCCGGTCATCAACTATCTCGTCGCGCATGAAGTGGCGCATCTCAAGGAGATGAACCACGGCCCGAAATTCTGGAAACTGTGCGAAAAGCTCTGCCCCGACACCGATCGCTGCAAGGACTGGCTGAAGCGCAATGGCGGTGCGCTGCAGGCGATCATGTTCGAGTAGATCGCTAATCGTCGTTGGCGGCGTTCAAGTCTTCGGGCCGCAACCCCTCATCGCCATGATGCGGCCACGGCAGGAAATTGCCGTCGAACTCATCGCCGCCGAAATAGTCGAGCGCGCGGTGCGCCTCGGCGCCATTGAAGGCGGCCTTGTCGATCAGGTGCGCGATGACCTCGCGCGCCTGCGCAATCTTCTGCCTGAGTTCGGCTACGGTTCTGTCGGCCATGATCGTGCTCCCGCCTTGCGTCCTGTCCATCCATAGGTAGCGCCTTTGGCCGTGCCGGCAAACAGCATGCTTTTTCTCGACTCTTATCGCTTTTCATGCCAATTCCCGCGCCATGGCACTCGACATCAAAATCTGCGGCTTGAGGACCGACGCGGCAATGGCCGCGGCGCTGGCCGGCGGCGCCAGCCATGTCGGGTTTATCTTCTTCGCCAAAAGCCCGCGCTATGTCGAACCTGGCGAGGCTGGCCGTCTGCACGAGGCCGCGCGCGGCAAGGCGATGGCGGTTGCCGTCACCGTCGATGCCGGCGACGCCTTCCTGGATGAAATCGTTGCCAAAATGCAGCCCGACATGCTGCAGCTGCACGGCGCGGAAACGCCCGAGCGCGTCGCCGAGCTCAAAGCCCGCTATGGCCTGCCGGTGATGAAGGCGCTGCCGCTCAGCGAGGCCGCCGATCTCGAACGAATGAAGCCATTCATCGGCATAGCCGACCGGTTCCTGTTCGACGCCAAGCCGCCGAAAGGCTCCGAACTGCCGGGCGGCAATGGTGTTGCCTTCGACTGGCGCATTCTCGCCGGCCTTGACGGCGGCGTCGATTACATGCTTTCCGGTGGGCTCAACGCCGCCAATATCGGCGATGCCCTTCGGCTTGCCAACCCGCCTGGGATCGACATTTCTTCAGGCGTGGAAAGCGCGCCGGGCGTCAAGGATCCGGCGCTGATCGAACAGTTTTTCCGGGCCGTCAGGGCCGCGCGGAACACCCGCGCAGCCTAGTGGTGCCTCAAACCAGAGCATGTCCCGGAAAAGTGGGAACCGGTTTTCCGACAAGGACATGCCTCATAGTCAAGATGCCAGGAGATCGGCGATGAACAAGCCGGCGACACCCAATTCCTTCCGCACCGGGCCCGACGAACAGGGCATGTTCGGCATTTTCGGCGGTCGTTTCGTTGCCGAAACGCTGATGCCGCTGATCCTCGATCTGGAGCGGCACTGGAACGAGGTCAAGAACGATGCGGATTTCAGGGCTGAGCTGACTGACCTGTCGACCCACTATGCCGGACGGCCGTCGAAGCTTTATTTCGCCGAAGGCCTCACGAAGCATCTTCGTGAGGTTTCCTCGGCCAGGGGCCTCGCGGGCGGCGCGAAGGTCTACTTCAAGCGGGAGGATTTGAACCACACCGGTTCGCACAAGATCAACAACTGCCTCGGCCAGATCCTGCTGGCCAAGCGCATGGGCAAGAAGCGCATCATCGCCGAGACCGGCGCCGGCCAGCACGGCGTGGCCTCGGCCACGGTTGCGGCCCGCTTCGGCTTTCCCTGCGTCGTCTACATGGGCGCCACAGACGTTGCCCGGCAAAGCCCGAACGTCTTCCGCATGAAGCTGCTCGGCGCCGAAGTGCGCCCGGTGACCGCCGGCCACGGCACGCTGAAGGACGCCATGAACGAGGCGTTGCGCGACTGGGTCACCAATGTCGAGGACACCTATTACCTGATCGGCACCGCCGCCGGCCCGCATCCCTATCCGGAGCTGGTGCGCGACTTCCAGTCGGTGATCGGCATCGAGGCGCGGGCACAGATCCTCGAGCAGGAAGGCCGGCTGCCCGACACCATCATCGCCGCTGTCGGCGGTGGTTCGAACGCCATCGGCCTGTTCCATCCCTTCCTCGACGACAAGGAGGTCCGCATCATCGGCATCGAAGCCGGCGGTCGCGGTCTCGACGGCATCGAGCATTGCGCCTCGATGAATGCCGGCGCGCCGGGCGTGCTGCATGGCAACCGCACCTATCTCCTGCAGAATTCCGACGGCCAGATCATGGACGGCCATTCGATCTCGGCCGGCCTCGACTATCCCGGCGTCGGGCCGGAGCATTCCTGGCTGCGCGATTCAGGCCGGGTCGAATACGTGCCGATCCTCGATGACGAGGCGCTGGAGGCTTTCAAGCTGACGACGCGCGTCGAAGGCATCATCCCGGCGCTGGAATCGGCGCATGCCATCGCGCATGCGGTGAAGATCGTGCCTGCCATGGACAAGGATCAGATCGTCATCGTCAACCTGTCCGGCCGTGGCGACAAGGACGTGCACACGGTGGCTTCGATGCTGGGCATGGAGATCTGATCATGGCCACCCGCATCGACCGCCGCATGGCGAAGCTCAGGAACGAAGGCCGCCCGGCGCTCGTCACCTATTTCATGGGCGGCGACCCCGACTACGACACCTCTTTGTCGATCATGAAGGCGTTGCCGGGCGCAGGTTCCGATATTATCGAGCTCGGCATGCCGTTTTCCGATCCGATGGCCGACGGCCCGGCGATCCAGGCGGCGGGCTTGCGGGCGCTGAAAGGCGGCCAGACGCTGGCCAAGACGCTGAAGATGGCGGCCGACTTCCGCGCCGGCGACAATGAAACGCCGATCGTGCTGATGGGCTACTACAATCCGATCTACATCTATGGCGTCGACCGCTTCCTCAAGGACGCGATCGCCAGCGGCATCGACGGGCTGATTGTCGTCGACCTGCCCCCGGAGATGGATGAGGAACTGTGCATTCCGGCATTGAAAGCCGGCATCAACTTCATCCGGCTGGCGACGCCGACCACCGACGACAAACGCCTGCCCAAGGTGCTGCAGAACACGTCGGGCTTCGTCTATTACGTGTCGATGACCGGCATCACCGGCTCGGCGCTGGCCGACACCGGCAAGGTGGCGGCGGCGGTCAAGCGCATCAAGGGCCACACCGACCTGCCGGTCTGCGTCGGCTTCGGCGTCAAGACCGCCGAGCAGGCCCGGGTGATCGGCGCCAATGCCGACGGCGTCGTCGTCGGCACCGCGATCGTCAATGCGGTGGCCAATGTGCTGGGGCCGAAGGGCGAGAAGACCGCCGATCCGGCCGAGGCCGTCGCCACGCTGGTCAGCGGGCTTGCGCAAGGCGTGCGCTCGGCCCGCCTTGCTGCTGCCGAATAGTTTCCCTACGTCAGGTCTTGTGCATGCCGTTATCCCAGAACCGGTCCCACTTTTGGGCGACATGCATTAGCAACTCTTCGTCAGGACAGGAGCCGAAGCGATGAACTGGATCACCAATTACGTTCGCCCGAAGATTAATTCGATGCTCGGCCGGCGCACCGACATGCCCGAGAACCTCTGGATCAAGGATCCGGAGACCGGCGAGATGGTGTTCCACAAGGACCTGGAATCGAACCAGTTCGTCATTCCCTCGTCCGGTCATCACATGAAGATCTCGGCCAAGGAGCGGCTGAAATTCTTCTTCGATGGCGGCAAATACGAGACCCTGGACAACCCGAAGGTGATGCAGGATCCGCTGAAATTCCGCGACGAGAAGCGCTATGTCGACCGGTTGAAGGACGCCAAGGCCAAGACCGGCCTTGAGGACGCGATCATCAATGCGCTGGGCACCGTCGAGGGTCTGCCGGTTGTGGTCACGGTGCAGGACTTCGCCTTCATGGGCGGCTCGCTCGGCATGGCCGCCGGCGACGCCATCGTGCACGGCTTCGAAGTGGCCCTGCAGCGCAAGCGGCCGCTGATCCTGTTTGCCGCTTCCGGCGGCGCCCGCATGCAGGAAGGTATTTTGTCCCTGATGCAATTGCCGCGGACAACGGTCGGTGTCGACCGGCTGAAGGAAGCCGGCCTGCCCTACATTGTCGTTTTGACCAACCCGACCACGGGCGGCGTGACCGCCTCCTACGCCATGCTGGGCGACGTGCACATCGCCGAGCCCGGCGCGCTGATCGGCTTTGCCGGACCGCGCGTCATCGAACAGACGATCCGCGAGAAACTGCCCGATGGCTTCCAGCGCTCCGAATATCTGATGGAGCACGGCATGGTCGACATGGTCGTATCCAGGCTGGAAATGCGTGAAACGATCGCGCGCCTGCTCAAGATGCTGCTCAAGCTGCCGGAAGAGCAAAAAACGCTGGAGCCGGAAATCCTGCCGCCGGCGGTGGTTGCCGCGGAAGCTCGGCCGCAAGCCTGAAGCGACACGAAGCGCCGCGACCGCGATTGCACGAGGGCTTCGGCGCGCTGTAGCCTTTGATTGCCATGGCCATCCGAAACCGATTCTGGTTTTCAGGCTCATGCGCTAGGATTCCACCATGACGACGCTTGCCGCCGACCGCGAAATCGAAGCCCTGATGGCGCTTCATCCGAAAGGCTTCGACCTTTCGCTCGACCGCATTTCGCGGCTGCTGGAGCGGCTTGACAATCCGCAGGACCGGCTGCCCCCGGTCATCCACATCGCCGGCACCAACGGCAAAGGTTCGTGCGCAGCCTTTTCACGCGCCCTGCTCGAGGCTGCGGACTACCGCGTCCATGTCCACACCTCGCCGCATCTGGTCAACTGGCATGAGCGCTACCGGCTGGCCGCCGATGGCGGCGGCAGGCTGGTCGAGGACAGGGTTTTCGCCGATGCCATTGCCCGTGCGGCCAGGGCCAATGAAGGCGAGAAGATCACCGTCTTCGAGATCCTCACCGCCGTCACCTTCCTGTTGTTTTCCGAACACCAGGCCGACGCTGCGATCATCGAAGTCGGGCTCGGCGGCCGCTTCGACGCGACCAATGTCATCAAGGAGCCGGCCGTGTCGGTGATCATGCCGGTGTCGCTCGACCACGAGGCCTATCTCGGCGACCGGGTCGAACTGATCGCGGCCGAAAAGGCCGGTATCATCAAGCCCGGCTGTCCGGTGGTCATCGGCGCGCAGGAGAGCGAAACGGCGCTGCAGGTGCTGATCGAAACCGCCGAGCGGCTTGAATGCCCCACCTTCGTCTACGGCCAAGACTTCCTTGCCTTCGAGGAAAACGGCCGCATGGTCTACCAGGACGAAGACGGCTTGATGGACCTGCCGCCGCCCAGGCTGCCCGGCCGCCACCAGTTCGCCAATGCGGCGGCGGCGATCGCCGCGGTCAAAGCGGCCGGTTTCGAGATCAGCCATCGCGCCGCCGAAAAGGCGATGGTCAATGTCGCCTGGCCCGGCCGCATGCAGAAGCTGGCGCAGGGCCGGCTGGCCGAACTGGCACCCAAGGGCGCCGATATCTGGCTCGACGGCGGCCACAATCCCGGTGCCGGCGTGGTGGTTGCCGAAGCGCTGGCCGAGCAGGAAGAGAAGAACCCGCGTCCGCTGTTCCTCATCTCGGGCATGATCAACACCAAGGACCAGAGCGGCTATTTCCGTGCCTTCAAGGGCCTCGCCCGGCATGTCTACACGGTGCCGGTGAGCCTCAGCGAGGCCGGCGTGCCGAACGACGAACTGGCGATCCGCGCAACGGAAGCCGGGCTGACCGCCGAGCCGGTGAGTTCCGTCGCCAGCGCGCTGATGCTGCTGCGCGACACCTGGGACGGCCCGTCGCCACGCATCCTGATCAGCGGTTCGTTGTATCTGACCGGAGCGGTGCTGGCCGAGAACGGCACCCCGCCGACCTGAAGCAGGCGGCTATTCATGCCTTGGGTGGCTGCGGCGGCTGAGGCCGAACCTTGGCTTTCGACCTTCAGAAATCCCACGGTGAGATCAGATCAAGGCTGGTGGTGCCAAAGTCGCTGAGATTGCGCGTTGCCAGCCGGCCACCGTTCACGCGCGCTATCGCCGCAATCATGCCATCGGGGGCTGACATGCCGCGACCTTGGCGTGTCGCGGCCCCCATGATCTCGCCGTAAGCCAAGGCAGCATCTTCAGTCAATCCAAAAATCCGGCCGGCAAATCGATGGCGCCACCGGGAAAGTCCCTGCTCCAGCCGATCGGCACGCTCATCAGGCCGTATTTTTTGGATGCCGAAGGCGATTTCAGCAATCGTCACTGTGGGAAGGGCCAGTTCAGCGTCATTGCGGACAAGCCACGCCAGGACAGCTTGGTCCGGCGCCTTCTTCAGACTCTCCGAAATCACGTTGGTATCGACGAAAATCAAAGCTCAAGTCCCGAATGAACCTGGCGGCCTTCGCGAATGATCTTTTCCAGATCGATGTCGGCGCCATGGTTTGCAGTCAAGCTGGCATAGAAGGTGGAAGCAGGTTCACGGCCAGCTTCACGAATTTCGTAGGATTCGAGCGCACGTTCGACCACATCGGCTATCGAACGATTTTCACGACGAGCAAGTCTATGAGCCAAGTCGCGTGCTTTTGCGCTTCGGACTGAGAGTTGTGGTTCGGCCATTTCGAACTCCCTTTTAGAACGGATATAGGCCGATCCACCGCTGCCATCAAGGTGGCAGTTGATGGCGTGCCATCACGCGGTGGATTTCCAGCGCATTGATAGGCGGCGTTACTTCAACTCTATCTCGATAAACGCGTATTCGCCTTCATTGGCGTTGATGACGTCGTGCTCTACGCCCTCCTTGCGGAAATAGGGCGCGCCCTTCTTCATCTCGGCAAAGGATTCGCCGTCCTTGGTCAACAGCTTCACCTTGCCGTCCATCAGCGGCACGACGACATAGTCGTGGCCGTGGCGATGCCAGCCGGTGTTCTCGCCCGGCGCGAAGCGGTATTCGGTGACGATGACACGCTCGTTGTCGATGAAGACGGTGGCCTTGGCGGATCCGGTCATGGAGTTCTCCTGTCTGCCTCGAGCAGATGACATGGAGTGCCCGGATGCGAGAGCCAGAGCCACGCACCGATGACGCCAACAAAAAGCCCGGCGCGAGGCCGGGCTTGATACCAGGAATTTCAGATGGGTCAGGCGAGGTTGCCATTGATCCAGTGCGACAGCGCGGTCTTCGGCGCGGCACCGACCTTCATGTCGGCCATTTCGCCGCCCTTGAAGATCATCAGCGTCGGGATCGAGCGCACGCCGAACTGGGCGGCAAGCTCCGGATTCTCGTCGATGTTGAGCTTGGCGATCTTGACCTTGGCGCCAAGTTCGGTGGCGATATCTTCGAGCGCCGGCGCAATCATCTTGCAGGGACCGCACCATTCCGCCCAGAAATCGACGACGACCGGTACGTTGGCGTCAAGCACGTCAGCCTGGAAGTTGCTCTTGTCGACCTTCACGGTTGCCATATGGAAAAATCCTTTTGAAAGTTTTTGTCCCACCAAATGTGGTGGTGATCGCGCCCTTCTTCAAGCAGGTGTTGTGTCACGCTCCCGTGAGTCGAGCAAGGGCGTCGTCCATGGCGCTGGCAGGCAGTTCGATCAGCCGCGGCGCCTCGGTGAACAGCAAGGCCGCCTTGACCGTGCGGCCGGGATAGAGCGGCTGCAACAGCGCGCGGTAGAGCGCCAACTGCAGGACATAAGCCGGCGGCACCTCGGCCAGAGTGGCGGGCGCCGGCCGGTTGGTCTTGTAGTCGACAATCGATACCGTGTCCGGCGTTACCGCCAGCCGGTCGATCTTGCCGGAAATCGAGCGCTTCTTGCCCTTGACCTCCAGGCTGCCCATGATCGCAACCTCGGCACGCGACGATGGCGCAAACAGCTGACCGAAGCCGGGATCGGCAAGGATCGATGTGACCGACGCCAGGGCCTTTTCACGCTCTGATGGCGGCCAGTCTGCACCGGTTCGCAAGAGATAGCGTTCTGCCGCTCCCGCACGTTCGGGCTCGGCAATACCGGGCAGCATCTGCAGCAGTTTGTGGAGGGCGAGCCCACGCTGCACGGCAAAGCCGGGCTCGGCATCGGCGTCGAGCACCGGCGACGCCTTGTCGACAACGGCTTGCTTGCCTTCGTCGATCAGCGCCGAGGCGCCCGATGGCGACAACGGACGCGGCAGATCCTCGAAGGGCAGCAAGGGCCGGAACAGCGTCGCCGGCAAAGGCCCAAAAGCGTCGGCCTGCCGTACCTGCTCGGCGGAACTTGGCGCGACGGGGGGCAGCTTGGTGACATGGAAACGGTGCACCGGCTCGCCGCCGGCGGGATGCGCACGCTGCTCGCTCTCCGGCGCACCGATCAGCGCGCGGCTGACGATCGAGTGCCAGGTGCCGGCGTTCGGCGCCCGCTTGCCATGATAGCCGCAGACGATCAGCCGGTCCTCGGCACGGGTCATGCCGACATAAAGCAGCCGGCGGTATTCGTCGTCGGCGAGTTCCCGTGCCCTTGAGGCCGCCGCTTTCGAAAAACCGTTGGCGACCTCGCTGGCCGAGCGCCAGAGATAGCCCTTGCCATCCCAGTTCGCGCCGGAGCTATCGAAGGGCATCAGGCGCGGCAAATGCTGGTCGCTGAACGGCGCGGAACCGCCATCGACCAGGAACACGACGGGCGCTTCCAAGCCCTTGGCGGCGTGCACGGTCATGACCCGGACCTCGTCGCGGGTCTGGTCCATCTCGCGCTTGATCTCGGGACCGGCGTTTTCCAACGTCGACAGGAAGGCTTCCAGCCCCGGCAGGCCGGTTCGCTCCTCGGCGAGGCAGAAGCTCAGGAACTCGTCGAGAATATCGCCGGCTTCGGGCCCGAGCCGCGCGATCATCTTGCGGCGCACGCCATCGCGCGCCAGCAGGGCGGCATAGAATTCGAACACCGGCTTAAACGCGGCTTCGTTCGTCCAGATGTCGACCTGGGCGACGATCTTCGCCAGTCTCTCGCTTTCGCCGGCGTGCTGTCGCAGCGATGCGATCAACGACAGACCAGCCGGCCTCTGCGCGGCGAGCATGAACAGCGCCTCTTCCGGCAGATCGAAGATCGGGCTGCGCAACACGGCGGCAAGCGACAAATCGTCCTGCGGCTGGATGAGGAGGTGACCGAGCGCAATCAGATCCTTGACCGCGATGTGCCCGGGCAGGCTCAACCGGTCGGCGCCGGCAACCGGAATGTCGCGGCGTTTGAGTGCGCGGGTCAGGGCATGGACGAAGCGATCGCGCTTGCGCACCAGCACCAGCACATCGCCCGGCCGCAGCCACTTGCCGCGGCCTTCGATGATTTCGCCACTGCCGATCCAGCCGGCGATGGTGACGGCGACGTTCTCGGCCACGCGCACCGCCGGCGCGTGGGCATGGTCGATGGCTTGCGTCCAGTCGTCGGGCTCATCGACAACATCGGCGCCGACCGACGGCCACACCTCGACATAGCCCGGCGCGTCGGTGCGGATCGCCTGGTGGCGAAGCGGATCGGGATCATGACTGATGCCGCGCCGCACGGCTGGATCGGCGAAGACGCGGTCGACCGCGGTCAGAACATCGTCGGTCGAGCGGAACGACCAGGTCAGCTTGAGGTCGGCGAAGGACGCCTCGGCGTCACGCACTCGTCCGGCAAACAACAGCCGGCTGTCGGCGAAGGAGTCCGGGGCCGCACCCTGGAATGAATAGATCGACTGCTTCTCGTCGCCGACGGCGAACACCGTGCGATGGACCCTGTCGCGTGCGCCAAAGCCGGCAAAGAATTCCTCCGCCAGCCGTTTCACCACTTCCCATTGGTCCGGACTGGTGTCCTGCGCCTCATCGAGCAGGATGTGGTCGATGCCCTGGTCGAGCTTGTACTGCACCCAGGGGCCGGCGTCCGGCCGCGCCAGCAGGTTGACGGTGCGGGTGATCAGGTCGTTGAAATCGAGGAAGCCGCGGCTGCGCTTCAGCATTTCGTAGCGGGCGATCAGCCAGTCGGCGATGGTCAGCGCGGCAGCCGTACCTTCAAGCATCCGGAACAGGGCCAGCCGATCGGTGGTTTCGACGATGGCGTTGGCGGCCGAGAGATAACGCTCCGCCAGATCCGGCAACCGGTCGACCAGGGCCCTCTTGAAGGCCTTTGCCGGGTCGTAAGCGTCGCCATCGGTCTTGAGGAAGGCTCGCGCGAGCAGTTGCAGGCGGCGAATGGGATCGCCCTCGGCAAAGGCCTGCCGCGCATAGGGCAGGATGTTGTTCAGTACCGATCTGGCGTCGGTGGCCTCGGCGGCGTGGGCGAAGCCGGCAAAATAGTCGGGCAGGAAGCCCGGCAACGGCCATACCGAAGCGGCTATGCCCTCGGCTGTCTGGCCTGGATGGAAATGGAATTCGTCGAACAGGGCCTGGAAGTGCGTGCCATCGCGCCCGACCGCGTCGATGAAATGGCGCAAGCCGTCGCGCTTGCGCACAATCTCA
Organism: Mesorhizobium sp. M7A.F.Ca.US.007.01.2.1; assembly: GCF_003998165.1. Classification (NCBI taxonomy): domain Bacteria; kingdom Pseudomonadati; phylum Pseudomonadota; class Alphaproteobacteria; order Hyphomicrobiales; family Phyllobacteriaceae; genus Mesorhizobium; species Mesorhizobium sp. M7A.F.Ca.US.007.01.2.1. The sequence goes on from NZ_RZQP01000052.1 coordinate 19,585, forward strand.
CCCAGCAAGGCGTCGAGCCCGGCTTCGCCGCCCCGATCGAGAATGGAGGCAAAAGCCTCGGCCAGATCCCTGTCACCGGCGGACGTGCCCGAAATCATCTCGCGGCGCGCCGCGGCAAACAGCGATGCCTCCATCTGGCCGTCGAGCATCTCGAAATGGGCCGGGATGTTGGCCTCCAGCGGGAACTGGTGCAGCACCGATTCGCAGAAGGCGTGAATGGTCTGGATCTTCAGCCCGCCGGGCGTTTCCAGCGCCTCGGCGAACAGGCGCCGCGCCCGGCGCATGGTCTCGAGATCGGGCCGGCGCCCCTCCAGCGCCTCGACCTTTGCCGCCAGATCCACGTCACCAAGCGTCGTCCACTCCGACAGTGTCGAAAAGACCCGGTTCGACATGTTGGCGGCGGCGGCGCGCGTATAGGTCAGGCACAGGATCTTCGACGGATCGGTGCCGCGCAGCAGCAGCCGGATGACGCGCTGCGCCAGCACATGGGTCTTGCCGGAGCCGGCATTGGCCGACACCCAGGCGGAATTGCCGGGGTCGGCGGCGCGGGCCTGGCTGGTCGCGGTGTCGCTGGGAATGGGATAGGCCTTCTTCATGCCTCCCCTCCCTCGTCGCCGGCATCGCCGCCTGCCGACCATTCGAGCACGCGGGCAAGATGGTCGTAGTCGCCATCCGTCTCGCCTTCGCGGAACGGCAGCGCGCGCGACAGATACCCGGTCGCAGGGTCCGCATAGTGGATCAGCAGCTTTTCCAGCCGTGCCCAGGCCTCTTCGGCAAGATCGGTCGCGGTTCGCGGCTGGCGGTTGTGTTCGAGGATGGATTCCTCGAACACCTCGCCATTCGGCTTCAGCCTGATGAAAGCCAGTTGAGAGGGCTCACGCACGCCCAAATCCTTGAAGGCGCCGCGCCTGAGCAGCGCGCCCTCGAGCGCCAGTTGCGGCGCAAGCAGTGTGTGCGCCTGCGCCTTGGACGGCGAGGAGCCGGTCTTGTAGTCCAGTATGTCGGCCATGCCGCCGGCCAGAAGGTCGACGCGGTCGGCGTAGCCGGACAGCGTCACGCCGGACTGGCCGACAACGGTCTTTCCGGCGCGCTCCTCGGCATGGCGCCTTGTCACAGCATCAGCGCGCGTGCGCTCCCACTCGATGATGTTGGCGGCGAGTTTCTCGAAGCGCGGCCACCACACCGCCTCGACGTCGGCCGGAAGGGCGGCTTCGGCAAAGCAGGCGCGGCCGGCGGCGATGAGGCCGGCAAGCGCATCGGGAGCGCGCGGATCGGCGACGCTGCCTGAGAACAGGTGCAGGATGGCGTGAAACAGCGTGCCGCGCTCGGCCGCACCAGGGTCGCGAATAACCGGATCGAGCGGCATCAGGCCGAGGATGCGTCTTGCATAGACGGCGTAGGGGTCACGGCGCAGGGTCTCGATCTCGGTGACCGAGAAATGCGTCGGGCGCACCGACAGCGGCGGCTTCGGCTGCGGCCGTGGCGCGAAATCCTGCCTTGGGCCGGCATCCAGCGCGCGCGCCCAGGCGAGCAGCTCGTCGCCACGCCGGCGCAGCTCCGCTGCCTGGTCGCTGCCGATGAAGGTCAGCAGCCGCTGAAGCCAGCGCGACGGCACGGCGGGTGCATCGCCGGCACGTGCCGAGCGGGACAGCACCACCTTCCCGGCGCCCATGGCCATCTGGAAATCATGCGCGGCAAGGCCGATACGCCGCTCGGGCGGTTCGAGGTCGATGCCGGTCTTCATCAGCCGCGACATGAAGCGGTCGCTCTCTGGCTTGCGCGGCCATACGCCCTCGTTGAGCCCGCCGATGACCAGCGTGTCGACCGTCTGCAACCGGGCTTCCAGCGCGCCCCAGATGGCGATGTTCCGGTCGGTGCCTTGTGCCGGCTTGACCGTTTCAGGCGCGATCAGCGCCGCCATGATGTCGGGCCACTCGGTCGCCGCGAAGGACAGCGAAGCCGAAGCCGCGACCAGCCCGCGCAGCAGTTCGGCAAGCTTCTCGCCGGCGTCACCGGCATAGAGTTCGCCAAGGCCGCCGTCGGCGATGCGGCCGAGATTTTCGAGTGTCACGACACTGGCCCTGACAAGCGCGGCAAGGTCGGCGTCATCCCGGCCTCGGAAGGCTGCGAGCGGCGCCAGCGCCTGCTTGAGACGTTCGAGCAAATTCCGCGCAGTTTCGATAGAGCGCACGGTCAGCCGGGAAAACCAGAAGGGCTGCCGGCTGCCGCCGCCCAAGCCGGTGAGGCGGGCTTCGAACAGTTCCGGTAGCGAAACGATGTCGGGGCGGCCTGTGCCGCCGCGCAACGCCACCAGTTCGATCAGCTCCGCCGCGTGGCGCACATCGGCCCGTTCGAGGCCGAGGCCGAGCAGCGGATGCTTGAGCAGCGACAGCAGGCCAACCGGATCGCCTGGCCGGAACAGTGCCTCGAGCGCCAGCCTGAGCAGGCTGGCCGCCGGAGTGTTGGCGAGCGGTGTGCCACCGGAATCGTCGGCAACGACGCCGAAGCGCTGGAGCTCGATCGAGACGCGCCGCGCCAGCGCGCGGTCGCCGGTGACGAGAGCCGCCCTTTGGCCGGGCTGTTCGACCGCGCGCTTGAGCGCGACGGCGATGGCGACGGCCTCATCACGTTCGCTGGCGGCTTCGAGCAAGGTCACCTCGGCGAAGGCGCCGGCAATGTCGGACGCCGGGAAACCGGCACGTGTCTCGGCCCAGAGTTCGGTGGTTTCGGCCGGCCGCAGCGCTTCGCCGACAAGGGCAGCGCGAAGCGCACGTCGCGGTTCGGCCACGCCAATCTCCTCGACGTCGCCGCGCAATACGCCGATCTTGCCGATCAGCCTGGCCAAGCCATATTGCGGGTGGCCGAGTACGGCTGGACGCGCGCCAGGCGCGGCAATCGCCTGGAACGACGCTTCGTCCAGCGTCCGGTCGAGACCCGGCAGCACGATGGCGCCGCCGGGCAGGCGCGCGATCGCGGCAAGCAATTCGGCCGTCGCTGGTATCGAGCCGGTCGAGCCTGCGGCGATGACCGGGCCGGCGGGCGGATTGCGCTGCAGCCGCGCCGCCTCGGCGCGGATCAGCGCGCTGCGATGCGCGGCCGGATTGGAGCGGTCGCTTTCCGCGAGGAATTTCGGCCAGGCTTCGGTGACGATGCCGAGGAATTCGAGCGTCACCTGCCACCATCCGGCAAGATTGCCGGTCACCAGATCGGTGAGCTTGGCCCAGTCGGTGCCTTCCGTCTCGATCTCGTCCATCAGCCGGGCGAGATCGCGCGCCAGCCAGATCGCGTCGGCGGTGGAAGCCGGGATGACGATCTCCTCGGCGAAAAGGGCGGCGACATGCGCCGGCAGCCGGCGTTTCCAGGCGCGCACCAGCGGCGTCAGCAGCAACAGGCGTTCGGTTGCCGAAATCGGCGGCGCCAGATCGATGGCCGCCGCTGCCTCGGTCTCGAACGCAGCCTCATCCTCGTCGAATTCGCCGAGTGGCCGGATGACCGGCAGGATCGCCGAGCCGCCGCCGCCGCGTGCCGCCAGGCTGTCGACGAAGACACCCCGCAAGGCACGCGCGGCACGGCGTGTCGGCACATAGATGGTGGCATCGGCCAAAGCGAGCGGGTCGCCGTCGAATCGAAACCCCGGAACAAGACGGCCGGCAAGCAGCGCCTCGGCAAGCGTCGGCAGAAACGGCGCTCCGGGCGGGATCGAGAAAACGCGGCTGGAGCCGCTCATTGCGACTCGATGAGCGCACCGGCGACCGCCGCTTCCGCGAGCGGTACGGCATCGGGCGTGCCGACGGTGATCCAGTGGCCATGCATGGGCATGCCGAACAGGCGCCCTGCGGCGATGGCGGAATCGAAATAGGCGTTGAGCGAGTGCGGCCCGGCCGGTGCGCCCTTGAACAGGCGCGGATCGACGATCGCCGCGCCGGCATAGATCAGCCCCGCCGGATCCCCCTTTGAACGCCGCAAGCCGCCATCCGGCGCCACCAGGAAATCGGTGCTGCCGCAGTGTCCGGTCGCCTGTTGGAGATCCGCCAGCATCAGCAGAATATCCATTTTCGCCGCGTCCCATGCAAGGGCGAGGCGCTGGAGATTGAGAGGACCGTCATCGATCCAGAAGGTGTCGGCATTGAGGATGTAGAAGGGTCGCTCGCCCAGTTCCGGCAGCGCCTTGACGATGCCGCCGGCGGAATCGAGCAGTTGTTCGCTCTCATCGGAAATGACGATTTTTGGCGCGCGGCGCGCGGCGACATGGGCGAGGATCTGTTCGGGAAAATAGTGGACGTTGACCACGGCCTTCGCGACACCGGCGGCAGCCAGGCTGTCGAGGCTCCAGTCGAGCAACGTCTTGCCGGCAATCCTGACCAGCGGCTTGGGAATGGTGTCGGTAATCGGCCGCATGCGTTTGCCAAGGCCGGCGGCAAGTACGATGGCGGTGTCCGGTCCTGCTGTCACAGCGCTCGCTCCTCCAGCAAACCGTGGGCGTCGTAGAACTCGCGCAGGCTTGCCAGCGCCGGATGAGACAAGGCCCGGCGCAGATAATCGCGAATGCGCGGCAGGTGTTTTAGATAATAGGGCTTGCCGTCGCGCTTTTCGAGGCGGACGAAGATGCCGAGGATCTTGGAATTTCGTTGCGCCGCCATGATGGCGTAGGATTCCAGGAAGCTTGCCTCGTCGAAAGCACCGGCTGCGTGGCGCGCCGCGACATAGGCATCCAGCGTCTTTCTCTCGATCTCGGGCGACATCGTAACACGCGCGTCCATGGCCAGCGAGGCGACGTCATAGGCGGACGGGCCGATCAGCGCATCCTGGAAATCGACGATGCCCAGCCGATCATGCCCTGAACGGTCGCCGCGCCAGATGATGTTGGGCGAATGGAAGTCGCGCAGCATCAGCGTATATTCGCGGCCGTGCAGCCGGTCGAGGAGCGCGCCCCATTGCTTGTGGTAGCCGGCGCGCAAGGCACCGCTTGCCGGGCTGCCCGTTATTGCCGGCACGTACCAGTCGACCAGCAGATCGGCCTCGATCATCATGGCCTCGCGGTCGAAAGGCGGGACATCGTGGAAGCCGCCATGCCCTGTTTCCAGGCGCTGCGGCCAGGTCCTGCCATGCATCATGGCCAGCAGCTCGGCCGCCGCCGCGCAGCGCTCGGGCAGCGGCTGGCCATCGCTGCCGAGGAACCCTTCCGAGCCAAGATGCTCGAGTAGCAGGAATCCCTGCTCCTGGTCCTCGGCATGGATTTCCGGAACGCTGACGCCGCCTGCCCTTAAGGCGCGGTCGATGGCGACGAAAGCGGAAACCGACTGGGCGGTGTGGGCGATCTCGGCATAGGGCTTGCCGTCGCGGACCGGCGGGCCGAGCACCAGCCGTGGCGAGTTCATCAGCACTTGCGGCTTTTGGCCCGGCAGCGAAACGATCTCGTAAGAGCGGGCAGAAGCATCGCCAATGAAATGGCGGCGCTGCGCTTGCGCCCAGCCGGCGCTCACGAGAAAGTCGCGCATGGCCAGCGACCTTGCGGCCCGATCGAAGGCAGGTCCCTGCCCCGACAATCGTGCCAGCCGGCCGTTGCCATGCTGGACGAGCTCGATCAGGACCGTGGTTTTCGGCAGATGGGCTTCCGCCCGCTCCGGCCATTCGACCAAAGCAGCACCTTGCGCCAAGGCTTCGTCGAAACCAAGCTCATCGATCTCGTCGGCCGAGGACAGGCGGTAGAGATCGAAATGATGCACCGGAATGCGGGTGTCGTAGCTCTGCACCAGCGTGAAGGTCGGGCTCGGAACGTCGAGGCCGGCATCGTCGGCCAAGGTCCTGATCAAGGCCCGCGCCAGCGTCGACTTGCCGGCGCCCAGATCGCCCTTCAGGGCAAGCACGTCGCCTGGGCGCAGCGACAGCGCCAGATCTTCGCCCAGCCGCGCTGTCTGGGTCTCGTCGGCGAGTAATCGCTCCAGCACCAGTCCGGTCATCGAACGCGCTACTCGGCCGCGGCACGGATGCCCGGCATGTCTGGAAAGGTGCAGATGACGGTCGTGCCCTTGTCCTTGCCGGTTTCGATGCGAACGCTGCCGCCATGCAGCTCGACGAAGCTCTTGACGATCGACAGGCCGAGGCCGGCGCCGCGCCGGCGGCCGCCATTGGCGCGCGGCTCGAAACGGCGGAACACCGAATCGAGCACATCGGGCGGCATACCGGGACCGTCGTCATGGACCGAGAATTCCACCCCGTCCGCCAGATGGCGGCAAGTGAGCCGGATGGTGCTGGCTTCCGGGGCGTAATTGGCGGCGTTGCTGAGCAGATTGTAGAGGATCTGGCGGACGCGGACCTCATCGCCGTGAAACGTCTTCGGCGCCGAGGCTGCTTCAACCTCGAGCCTGATCGAATGCTCTTCCAGCCGGTCGGCCACCAGTTCGGCCGCAGCGGCGATGGTGCGATCGACCTGCACCTCGGAAATATCGAGCTGCATGATGCCGGCGTCCACCGTCGCCAGGTCGAGTATGTCGTTGACGATGGTGAGCAGGACCGCGGAGGAGGAGCTGACATGCTCGACATATTCCCGCTGCTTCTGCGTCAGCGGACCGGTCGTGGGCTGTGACAGGAGTTCGGTGAAGCCGATGATGTTGGTCAGCGGCGAGCGCAGTTCATAGGAAACATGCTGGACGAATTCGTTCTTGAGCTGGTCGGATTTTTGCAGCGCCTCGTTCTTGTCCTTCAGCGCCCGCTCGACATGGACGCTGTCGGTGACGTCGACGAAGGTCATCATCACCTGCCCGTTGGGCAGCGGGATCATGGCGTAACTCAACACGTTGCCGTTGTTGAGCTCGGTCTGTCCGTGGCGGTCGCGGCGCTCGTCGTCGAAGCCGGTGACGGCGGCAACAAAGCCGGGCCAGGGGCTGTCCGCCGCCTGCCGGTCGCAAAGGTCGCGGATGGTGGAAACATGGACGCTGGGCTTGGCCGCTTCGCCGCTCAATCCCCAGAGCGTGGCAAAGGCAGGATTCGACAGCCGGAGCCTGCCGTCGGGTCCGAACACCGCTACGCCTTCGGCAAGATTGTCGAGCGTCTCGCCCTGGACCCGCACCGCTGTCTGGTAGCGGCTCTCGAGGTCCATCTTCTCGGTCAGGTTCTCGAACACCCAGGTGACGCCGCCCTTGGGCTGCGGATTGGCGACGACGCGGATGGTCTTGCCATCCGGCAGATGCCACCAATGTTCCTGGGATTCCACAGCGCGATAGGCGCCGAGCAGGCCTTCCTTCCAGCGGCGCCATTCAGGCTGTTCGGCGATCTTGCCTTCGCTGCGCAGCCGGTCGAGCAGCAAGGCATTGTCTGGAGCGCTGTGCAGGAAGCCTGCCTCCAGGCCCCAAAGCTTCTGGAAGGCCTGGTTGAAGAACCGCAGCTTCTCGTCGGTGTCGAAAATGGCGACCGCCGTGTTGAGCTGGTCGAGCGTGTCGGCGTGGCTTCGCACCGTCCGTTCGTATTCGCCGCGAACGGCTTCGATGGCACTGGTGTCGCAGGCAAGGCCGGCCGAGCCATCGCTGCCGGCGAAATCGGTGACCGCGAACACACGGCGGTCGCCTTCGATCACGGTGGACAGCGACTGCTCGAAAACCGGATGCGTCCTGTGCTGGGCGGCAATCGCATCGCGCGCCTGGCCGCCGAGGAACTCTTTCTTCTCCCGAACCGCGGCTTCGGCATTTTCGGCTTCGACGGCATCGGCATAGGCGCGGTTGACCCACTTCAGCCCGCCATCCTCGCCGCGGAGCCACGCCGGCATGTTCAGCGCGTCGAGCAGGCCGATCATCGTGTCGTGGTCGGCGGCCAGCCGCTGGTTCTCGATCTTCAGTCTGGCCTGGCTGCGCTGCGTCTCCGAGAGCGAGAGGAAACGCACGAGCACATGCGCGGCACTCTTGCGGCCATGCACTTCGAGCGGCGCACCGGCCTGCGATTCGATGACCAGGTCGAAGGGTTTGGCCTTTTCGCGCAATCCCGCGACGGCATGTTCGAGTGCCGCCGCCGAACGCGGCATCAGCCAGCGGCCGAAAGCAAGAAAAGCGGCCCTATCCTCGGGAGCGCCGCTTTCGACGGGCAATGTGCCGATGAGCTCGGGCTTCTTGTTTTCCGCAGCCCAGACGACGACGCGCTGGTCGCGCAGATTGAGCAGCGCCTCGGAACGGCGGAGCGCCGCGTTGATGTCGGCGAGGCGGCTCCTGAGTTCGACATTCTCCGCCGAGGTGCGGGCTCTTTCGCGGATGAGAACGATGGCCGATATCAGTGCGGCACCCGTCACGCCGACGAACACTGCAAGCTGCATGACATCAATGGCACTCACCGACAGTCCGGCGACGCTGGCAACAGCGGTCTCGGCATGCGCGGCGGCGCCGGCCAAGGGCCCCGCGAGCGCGGAGGTGGCAAGGAATGTCGACGCGCGGGCGCGCCAGGACAGGCTCCCCCCTTCCAGGGCGGAGCCAGCAATCCCCGAATCGTCATGGCCGCCGGAAACGGCCCGTCCCGCTCTGTGCGGGTGTTGCCCCGGCATGTCTTGGTCCTCTCCGCCGCCTGAATGCAAGACCGCCCTGATGCGTGCCTCTCTTGACCCTCTCGGGCTGGAAGCATCGCCGAATCACCTGACAATAACCCCTCGCCGAATCGGCGTGAAGGCTGATGGCGCGCAAAAATAAGGCCGGGCGAAAAGTCAATCGCCCGGCCTCAATATCTGGTAGTAATTTTAGCTTTGGTTAATAGCGGTAGTGTTCCGGCTTGAACGGACCCTGCGGCGTGACGCCGATATAGGCGGCCTGTTCACCCGACAGTTCGGTCAGGCGGGCGCCGAGCTTGTCGAGATGCAGGCGGGCGACCTTTTCGTCGAGATGCTTGGGCAGGACATAGACCTGGTTCTCGTACTGGCCGGGCTTGGTGTAGAGCTCGATCTGCGCCAGCACCTGGTTGGTGAAGGATGCCGACATGACGAAGCTCGGGTGGCCGGTGGCGTTGCCGAGATTGAGCAGCCGTCCTTCCGACAAAAGGATCATCCGCTTGCCGTCCGCGAAGGTGATCATATCGACCTGCGGCTTGACGTTGGTCCATTTCAAATTGCGCAGCGCGGCGACCTGGATCTCATTGTCGAAGTGGCCGATGTTGCCGACGATGACCATGTCCTTCATCGAGCGCATATGGTCGAGGGTGACGACATCCTTGTTGCCGGTGGTGGTGATGACGATGTCGGCGGTGGGGGCTGCATCTTCCAGCGTGACGACTTCAAAACCGTCCATCGCAGCCTGCAGGGCGCAGATCGGATCGACCTCGGTGACCTTGACGCGGGCACCGGCGCCCTTGAGCGAGGCCGACGAGCCCTTGCCGACGTCGCCATAACCGCACACGACAGCGACCTTGCCGGCCATCATCGTGTCGGTGCCGCGGCGGATGCCGTCGACCAGCGATTCCTTGCAGCCATACTTGTTGTCGAACTTCGACTTGGTGACCGAGTCGTTGACGTTGATTGCGGGGAAGGGCAGCAGGCCCTTCTTCTGCAGCTGGTAGAGGCGGTTGACGCCGGTGGTCGTCTCTTCGGTGACGCCGCGGATCGCCGCCTTCTGCTTGGTGAAGAAGCCGGGCGAAGCCTTCAGGCGCTTCTTGACCTGGGCGTAGAAATATTCCTCTTCCTCGCTCTGCGGGTTGGACAGCACGTCCTCGCCGGCCTCGGCGCGGGCGCCGATCAGGATGTACATGGTGGCGTCGCCGCCATCATCGAGGATCATGTTGGAGAGGCCGCCATCGGCCCACTGGAAGATCTTGTCGGTGTAGTCCCAATACTCCTCCAGCGACTCGCCCTTGACGGCAAACACCGGGATGCCGGCCTCGGCGATGGCCGCGGCCGCATGGTCCTGGGTCGAGAAGATGTTGCAGGAGGCCCAGCGGATATCGGCGCCAAGCGCCTTCAGCGTCTCGATCAGCACCGCCGTCTGGATGGTCATGTGCAGCGAGCCGGTGATGCGCGCACCCTTGAGCGGCTGCTTGGGGCCGAATTCCTCACGGCAGGCCATCAGGCCCGGCATTTCGGTTTCGGCGATCTCGAGTTCCTTGCGGCCCCAGCCGGCAAGCGAGATGTCGGCGACCACATAGTCCTTGCTACCCGTCATGGCAGTACTCCGATGCGAATGTTGTGCTTGCGAATTTGTTGCGGACACGCCCGCGCCGGTCGGCGCGTCCAAGGGCGCGAATTGCCGGCCTGACTAGCAGATCGGAGCAAGGACGACAATGGGATATAAAGAAATCTTTATCCCTGCATGTCTCTCGGACGCATATCGCGCTCTACCAGATCAGCATTCCTCGCCGAAGCGGGACGCCACCAGTTGCTCCAGGGCGTCGATGACCTGCTGGGCCTCCGGCCCGCTGGCGGTGACGCGGATCGAATAGCCGGGGCTTGCCGCCAGCATCATCAGGCCCATGATCGAGGTGCCGCCAACCTTGACGCCATCCTTCTCGACATGCACCGAGGCATCGAAGCCGCTGGCCAGCTGGACGAACTTCGCCGAAGCGCGCGCATGAAGGCCGCGCTGGTTGATGATGGGAAAATCCCGGACTATCTGATCTTTTTCCGGGGACAGCGCGGTCATTTGCTGCTCAGGAGCTGGCTGGCAACATTGATGTATTTGCGACCGGCGGCCTGGGCCTCATCAAGGGCGGCCGCCATGTTGTCGCCCTTGCGGATCGAGGAGAGCTTGATCAGCATCGGCAGATTCATGCCGGCGATCACCTCGGTGCGGCCGGACTCCATCACCGAGATGGCAAGATTGGAGGGCGTGCCGCCGAACATGTCGGTCAGCACGATGACGCCCGCCCCGGTGTCGACACGGGCAACCGCGTCGACAATGTCGCGCCGACGCTGCTCCATATCGTCGTCGGCACCGATCGCCACGGTTTCGAAATTGTCTTGTGGCCCGACGACATGTTCGACGGCATGTCGGAACTCGGTGGCCAGTTGACCGTGCGTTACAAGCACGAGTCCGATCATTCTTTGGTGGCTCCCGTCATCGCCGCTTCACAGGCGCATTTTATGCTCGCCAGCCAATCCAGGCGGCGGGAGCGCTATCTTGTCGACGCGCGGCCCGTTGACAAGCCCAAAATTGCGCAGGCGCATGCCATTTTGACGCATTGCAGCAAAAAACCCGGAGCGGATCATAGAAAAGGCGCGATCGACAGCCGCGCCATCACGACCGGTAAGGCCGCCGGGATATTGCGTTCGACCACATCGACCTGTGGCACCAGACAACCCACGATGCTGCTAGCGGCATCCTCCTGGAAGCGCGGCGCTTCATCGGCCGGCACCAGGTGGACATGCAGGTCGACGAGGCCTGCCGGCTCGAATGGCAGAGGCCGGGGGCCGAGCCCAGGCACCTCGACGAGGCCTTCTATGGCGGCGGGAGCGCGGCACAGAAGCCGCCCGGCATGCGCCTCGACAAAGAGCTGATCGTCACCGACGAGCCGCGCGAACGATCCGCGCTGGCGACAATGATCTATGAGCGCCAGCGCCAGCGCCGTCTTGCCCGAGCCGGAGGCTCCGGTGATGAGAATGCCGCGCTCGCCGATCAAAACCATTGTCGCGTGAATGTTTTCAGGCTGCACGGCTGGACCAGGCATGGTTGGAATTCATGCTCTCAGCCTTCGGCCGGCAACGTCACCACAAAACGCGCGCCCTTGATCTCGCCGGGTTTGGTGCCGGGGATGTTCTCGGCGGTGAGCGTGCCGCCATGGGCCTCGACGATCTGCCTGGATATCGACAGGCCAAGGCCCGAATTCTGGCCGAACGCCTCGCCGGCCGGCCGGTCCGTGTAGAAGCGTTCGAAGATGCGGTCGATGTTGTCGGCGCGGATGCCGGGGCCATTGTCGTCGACGGTGACGATGTTGAACTTGCCGGCACGCGCCAGCGACAGGCTGATGTGGCCATGATCCTCGGGAACGAAGGAACGGGCGTTCTCGATCAAATTGGTGATGACCTGGCCGATGCGCAGATCATGGCCGACGACGACATAGCCTTTGACGCCCTGCGGCAGTTTGGCGGCCTTGAACTCGATCTCGACCGCCTTCTTGTTGCGCGTCGCTTCGCGCGAAACGGCGACCAGATCGGTGATGAATTTCTTCAAATCGACCGTTCCCGCATCTTCACGCGCGAGTTCCGCGTCCAGGCGCGATGCGTCGGAAATATCGGTGATGAGCCGGTCCAGCCGCCTGACATCGTGCTGGATGATATCCATCAGCCGGCCGCGCGAATCGTCGTTCTTGGCCAGCGGCAAGGTCTCCACCGCGCTGCGCAGCGACGTCAGCGGGTTTTTCAGCTCGTGCGAGACATCGGCCGCGAAGCTTTCGATCGCCTCGATCCGGGCGTAGAGCGCGTTGGTCATGTCGCGTATGGCGATCGACAGATTGCCGATCTCGTCCTGGCGGTCGGAAAAGTCGGGGATCTCCTCACGGCTCTTGACGCCGCGCCGCACTCGCACCGCCGCCGCCGACAGCCGGCGCAGCGGATTGGCGATGGTCGAGGCGAGCAGCATCGACAGGATGGCGGTGACAAGGGCCGCGATGCCGAAGACGCGCAGGATCGCCTTGCGCTCGGCGGCGACGATCTTGTCGATGTCGCCGCCTTCGGTCGACAGCATCAGCACGCCCAGGACGGCACGAAAGCGCTGGATCGGCACCGCCACCGAAACGATCTGCTCGCCCTGCTCGCTGACGCGCACGATGGTCGAAGGGCTGCCGGTGAGCGCCTTGACCACTTCCGGGAAAGCGGCGCCATTGCCGCCCGGCTGCTCGTGATAGACCGGCAGCTCGGTGTTGCGGAAGAAGTCGAAGACGAATTTCTGGATGCGCTCGACCAGATCGGGCTCTTCTTCCTCGACCGGCGGCAGGTCGTAGCGCAGGATCTGGCCACGCGAATAGAGGTGGCGCGAATCGAGCAGCAGATTGGCGTCGCGGTCATAGATGCGGGCGCGGGTCCTGGTCGGCGAGATCAGCCTTCTAAGCACCGGTGCGACACGCTCCGGGTTGATCGGAAAGTCGAGATTGTCGAGCTGGTCCGAGCCCGGCCCAAGGCTTTCGCCGGCCTGCAGTTCAAGCAGCTTTTCCGGGTCGATGCTGATCGAATCCGTCTCGACCGTCGCCGAAGCGGCGATGGCGCCGGCGATGATCTCGCCCTGGGTCATCAGGCTTTCGACGCGGGCGTCGATCAGCCCGTCGCGGAAGGTGTTGAGATAGAGGATGCCGGTCACCAGCACGGCGAGGCCGGCAAGGTTGAGGAACAGGATACGCCGCGTCAGGCTGGAAAAGATGTGATGGCCAAGGAAGCGGCGCATCGGCACCGTGATCTTCGAGACGAAGGACGGCATGATCCGCGACGGCCGCCTGGAGGCGCCCGCCGGTCTTGTTCGCTGTGCTTCCACTGCCATCGAATAGCAGGCCCTGCTACTTATGCTTCGCGGAACCGGTATCCGACTCCGTAAAGGGTTTCGATCATCTCGAAGTCGTCGTCGACGGCCTTGAACTTCTTGCGCAGCCGCTTGATGTGGCTGTCGATGGTGCGGTCGTCGACATAGACCTGTTCATCATAAGCCGAATCCATCAGCGCATCACGGCTTTTTACGACACCGGGACGCTGCGCCAGCGAATGCAGGATCAGGAACTCGGTGACGGTGAGCGTCACCGGCTCGCCTTTCCAGGTGCAGGTGTGGCGCTCCTGGTCCATGACGAGCTGGCCGCGCTCGAGAGAGCGGGCCTGCTGGCTTGGCGTCTTGGCTGCAGCCTCGCGGGCACTGGCGCGGCGCAGCACGGCGCGCACGCGCTCGACCAGCAGGCGCTGTGAGAAGGGTTTGCGGATGAAATCGTCGGCGCCCATCTTGAGACCGAACAATTCGTCGATCTCGTCGTCCTTGGAGGTCAGGAAGATCACCGGCAGGTCGGACTTCTGGCGCATCCGGCGCAGCAGTTCCATGCCGTCCATGCGCGGCATCTTGATGTCGAGAATGGCAAGGTTCGGCGGGCGTGCCGCCAGGCCTTCCAGCGCCGACGCACCATCCGTGTAGGTCTCGACGCGATACCCCTCGGATTCCAGGGCGATCGACACCGATGTCAGAATGTTGCGGTCGTCATCGACAAGCGCGATTGTTGCCATTTCAAGCGGCTCCCTCATGAGCTGTCCCTTCTGTCGTAGAGAAGGGGCTTTTGCAGGACAAATTAGGTACAAAATGTGGCATAGGCCTTGTCCGCTGTCACGCGCGGCATGCCGGCGGCCACAATCCTACCTCGACATGGATTGGACGAACGTACATCGCCAATCCTTTGGGC
>NZ_RZQP01000530.1:0-482 GCF_003998165.1 Mesorhizobium sp. M7A.F.Ca.US.007.01.2.1
CCCGCCACGGCTTAGCCGCGACGCCGCCCAGCGCCAGCCTTGCGGCGCGGATCTTGCCGCCGTCGACGACGAGCGCTGCCGCGGCCGATACGACGGCAAAGGCATAGGAGGTGCGTTCGCGGACTTTGAGGTAACGGGCATTGGCGGAGAAGGAGGCAGCCTCCGCCGGCAGGCGCACCGCCACGATCAGGTCGCCGGGCTCCAGCGCATTCTCCCGCTGCGGCGTTTCGCCGGGAAGCCGGTGAAATTCCTCCAGCGAAACATGGCGCCGGCCCTTCTTGCCTTCGATCTCGACCACGGCGTCGAGCGCCACCAGCGGCACGCAGAAATCCGACGGGTGGGTGGCGATGCAGGCGTCGCTCCAGCCGAGCACGGCGTGCAGGCGGTTTTCGCCTTCCAGCGCGTCGCAGCCGGTGCCTGGCTGGCGCCTGTTGCAGGCGCTGGCGGTGTCGTAGAAATAGCTGCAGCGCGTGCGCTGCAAC
>NZ_RZQP01000531.1:0-468 GCF_003998165.1 Mesorhizobium sp. M7A.F.Ca.US.007.01.2.1
CTTCTCCAGGATGGTCGCGGCATCGGCGTGCTGATCAAGGACGAGGAAGACCTTTCCTACATTGCGCCGGAGCTTGGACGGATCGTCGAGGAGGCACTGGCGTGACGCGGGAGGTCATTTCGCAAGGCTGGCAGGACAGAAGGGGGCGACACAGAATGATGCGGGAAACAAGCTTCCCCCGCGCCGCCTCGCCATTCCTGGGTTTTGCCAGGCTCTTGCGCCGCTACGGCTTTGCCATAGCCCCCGAGCAAGTCTCCGGCTTCATGCAGGCGGTGACGTTGCTCGGGCCGCGCTCGATGGCCGACATCCGCGAGGCGGCCCTCGCCACCCTGGCGCCGCCGCCCGACCGCCGCGACGAATTCGAAGCGCATTTCCAGAGCCATTTCTATGGCAACAGGTCCGCCGTGGTCGAAGGCGACGCCGACGAGGAAACCCGCATCAAGGATGATGGCGGTGCGAGCCAGGAAG
>NZ_RZQP01000532.1:0-460 GCF_003998165.1 Mesorhizobium sp. M7A.F.Ca.US.007.01.2.1
GCCCCGAACAGCCCCAGCCGACTGGTCGGCCGCCAGGCGATCAACGCGCCGACCGCCATGTCAGCCAGCGCTCCGGCGATGACCGCCGGTTCCGCCAGCGGACCGATGGCCGTGCCGACCAGCAAGTCGACCCCGCGGCGCCAGCCGGTGGTCAGGGAAATGATGCCGGTCATGATCCAGAAGAAGGGCAGGACAGTAAAGATCGCCGGCTTGACGAAATAGAGACGGGCGAACCATCGCTCCTGCACCGTCGCGGGATTGAGCTTTAGCGCCGCTTCGAGGCTGGATGGTTGGATCCCTGTCGCTGTGATCCACGCCTGCGGGTCGCCGACAGCGCCCCGCACGATTTCCTTGGCCGCATTGCTGCGCATCGGCGGGCGCCAGCCGAGCAGAGCCGTCGCATCGCCGATCCGGTACAGGCTGGCCGCGACGCTTCCGGGCAGAGTGAACTCTCCAGCCG
>NZ_RZQP01000533.1:0-451 GCF_003998165.1 Mesorhizobium sp. M7A.F.Ca.US.007.01.2.1
ATCACCGCCGCAGCAAAACCGCCAATGGCGATCGCCCTAGATCCAAAACCTTTGCGCGTCATGGAAAACTCTCCCTGGTTTGAAATCCGGCCGGCTCGAAGCCTGCTGACCGATATATCCGTATGAATATAACAAGGGAAGGCCCGGCGCCTCATGAAAGCGTCTGTACGACACCAATTGTTCTGGTAAGACCGGCAAAGAAACCTTGGAAAGGAAACTCCGGTGAAGATCAGCGCCCGCAACGTCCTCAAGGGAACGATCGCCGAGATCGTCAAGGGAGCCACCACCTCGCATGTCAGGATCGACATTGGCGGCGGCGCCATCGTCACCGCCTCCATCACCAACGAGGCCGTCGCCGATCTCAAGCTCGAAAAGGGCAAGCAGGCCTATGCCGTGATCAAAGCCTCGGACGTGATGGTCGGCATCGACTGAAATTTGCGGCCTTAGACCG
>NZ_RZQP01000534.1:0-450 GCF_003998165.1 Mesorhizobium sp. M7A.F.Ca.US.007.01.2.1
AGCCTCGGCGGTCGCGGCATTGAGCGCTGTCGTCACTTCCTGGCGCTTGCGCTCCATTTCGGCGTCATCGGCGCCGGCCGCCACGAAGATCGGCTGGCCGATGACGATCGACGAACGGCCGAACGGCAGGTTGATGGTGGTCTTGTCCCAGCTCTTCTCCAGCACCTTGCGGCGGCTGGTGGTGATGGCGACGGGCACAAGCGGCCGGCCCGAGAGGCGAGCCAGGAGAACGATACCAAGTCCTGCGTCTCGCGGCGTGCCGTGCGGAATATCTGCGATCATGGCGACGTTCTTGCCGACGGCGAGCGACTTTTTCAGGGCGATAAGCGCTTTTGCCCCACCCTTGTCGAGGTGCCTGGCATTTTCCCGCCCGCCCGAGCCGCGCACCGCCTCGATGCCGAATTTTTCCAGCATCAAGGCGTTGAGCTCGGCATCGGCGCTGCGCGAAAC
>NZ_RZQP01000535.1:0-444 GCF_003998165.1 Mesorhizobium sp. M7A.F.Ca.US.007.01.2.1
AATTCTTGGTTAATTGATGATTAATAACGAGATTTACTCAAAATATTGTTGGGACTTCACCAAATGTTTGCGGGTTTGTAATAGGAAGCGCGAAGGGGTGGCTTGGAACACATGAAATACATCGTCTTCATTCTCTTTACCGTCATGACCAATGCCGCCGCGCAGCTGATGCTGAAGCAAGGCATGATGTCGCTCGGACCGATCTCGTTCGAGGGCGTCAATCCGCTCGTCAAGCTGCTGCAGATCGTCTTCAGCCCCTGGGTGTTCCTTGGCCTGTGTACCTTCGTCATCTCGATGGCCTCGCATCTCTATGTGCTGTCCAAGGTCGAGCTCTCCTTCGCCTACCCGTTCCTCAGCCTCGCCTATGTTGCCGTCGCCATCTTCGCTTATTTCGTCTTCCGCGAGGACCTCAATGGCTGGCGGATCGCCGGTATCGCCTTCATC
>NZ_RZQP01000536.1:0-444 GCF_003998165.1 Mesorhizobium sp. M7A.F.Ca.US.007.01.2.1
TGACGCGGTGCTGCGCAAGAAGGAAGCCGGCCTGTCACGCCGGCTCGTACAGTTCCGGCTGAAGGATCCGGAACCCCTGCTCTTCCATAACGAGGCGATCCTGCGCGACGGTAAGATCGTTGGTCCGATAACGTCTGGCAATTACGGCCATCACCTCGGCGGCGCCGTCGGGCTGGGCTATGTGCCTTGCGAGGGCGAGAGCGAGGCGGATGTGCTGGCGTCGTCCTATGAGATCGAAATCGCCGGCGAGCGTTTTGCGGCGGAAGCCTCGCTGAAGCCGATGTACGATCCGAAATCGGAGCGGACGAGGATGTAGTGCCTTCTCGCCTCCCCCTTTGTGGGGGGGAAGGAAGGGAAAGTCGCCCTCTCAAAACCTTTCCAGCTTCCCTCGCACCTTCGCCAGAAACGCCGCCCTTGTCGCCGGCGTCGAGGCATCCATCAAAT
>NZ_RZQP01000537.1:0-444 GCF_003998165.1 Mesorhizobium sp. M7A.F.Ca.US.007.01.2.1
GAATAGGGGAGTAGGGGAATAATAGGGGAATAGGGGAGGCTATTCGGCTGTAAGTTTACGGATGAGAAGTCGAAGAAGCTTTCCCACACTTTCGGTACTCGCCAACAATGGGCCGGACGTCGCTTTCGGCGCGATGCCAATACGTTCAGCAATCAGAAGCTGAGTTTCCAGTTCCTTCAATGATCCTTGGGCAATACGGAGAAACTGCAGATAGGAGCCTCGAATTTCCCTGCCATACCCCTCGGCTATGTTCGCCGGCACCGACGTTGCAGAGCGCCGCACTTGGCTGGTCAGTCCATAAAGTTCTTCTTTGGGCCAGGATTTCGTAGCACCGTAGACCGCCACCGCAAGATCCATCGCCTGCTCCCAAACCAGCAAGTCCTTGTAGGACCCTGTTTTTTCGGTCATCCGTCCCTACTCCCCTACTCCCCTACTCCCCTACTC
>NZ_RZQP01000538.1:0-439 GCF_003998165.1 Mesorhizobium sp. M7A.F.Ca.US.007.01.2.1
GGACTGAAGATCGCCTTCTAACCAAGACGATGAACCCTAGATTTGCATCGCTCTGGAGTGGTGCACCGCACCACGCGAGATGCTCGCCAAGCGACAGCAAGTGTTCTATGCTCCTCGCTGAGAAATCGTGAACTGCTCTAGGCAGGGGGTTCCATGTTCGAAGTCGTGGGAGTCTGGTGGAAAACACGGGCAAGAGGCTGGCTCGTTATAAACGCGCTTGGCTTGGTCGTTGCGTTGTTGGTGTTGATTTGGCCCGGACTGGGAACTGCGAAGGCAGAGACGAACTGGACGCTGGACTCGACCGCTTCGGTCCTGACCTACCAATCGGTCAAGAAGAACACGATCGTCGAAACCAACAAGATCAGGAATATTTCCGGTAGCCTCACCTCGGCGGGTGATGCGAAAGTCACCTTCGACCTCAATTCGGTCGATACAGGGG
>NZ_RZQP01000539.1:0-424 GCF_003998165.1 Mesorhizobium sp. M7A.F.Ca.US.007.01.2.1
ACTCAACGGCGTGCGCGCGGCAAGCGGCGACATGCCGATCCTGCCGCAAGCCGACAATGGCAAGCTGGCGCTCGACAACGAGGCGATCGTGCGGCTGCCCGATGGTTCGATGTTCATCTCCGACGAATACGGCCCGAACATCTATCGGTTTTCCGCCGACGGGCATCTGCTGTCGGCAACCCAGCCACCGGCCGCCTTCGTGCCGATGCGCCACGGCACGCCGAACTTCGCCTCGGACAATCCGGGACCCGGTGCCGCCGAGCCCGATCCGAAGGACCCCGAGACCGGCCGCCAGAACAACCAGGGCCTGGAGGGAATGGCGATGACGCCGGACGGCAAGTTCCTGATCGCGGTGCTGCAATCGGCGCCCCGGCAGGATGGCGGCGATTCGCCCGCGACGCGCCAGAACACGCGTGCGCTGGTC
>NZ_RZQP01000053.1:0-33422 GCF_003998165.1 Mesorhizobium sp. M7A.F.Ca.US.007.01.2.1
CTTCACCACCACGCAATTGCCGGCGGCAAGTGCAGGCGCGATCTTCCAGGCACCGATCATCAGCGGGAAATTCCACGGCACGATGACGCCGACGACGCCGAGCGGCTCCTTGTGGATCAGTCCGAGCACATTCTCGGCCGTCGGCGCGATCTCGCCATAGACCTTGTCGATGGCCTCGGCATAGTAGCGGATGGTGCCTGCCGCCGACAGCGGTTCTGCCTTGTAGGCCATGCCGATCTCGGTGCCGTTGTCGCGCACACCGAGCACGGCGAGCTCATCGGCGTGTTTCTCGACCAGCTCGGCGAATTTCGTCAGCACCTTCTTGCGAAAGGCGGGTGCGGCGCGCGACCACGAGCCCTTCTCGAACGCCTTGCGCGCCGACTTCACGGCGCGGTCGATGTCGGCGGCGTTGCCGTCGGCGATGCTGGCGAAAGGTCGGCCGTCGATCGGCGACGTCACCGGCAGGCTTGCGCCGCTTGTTGCCTCGACCTGCACGCCATCGATGAACAGGCCCTGCGCGCCGATCTCCGTCTTGCGCAGCGTTTCGATGGCATTCTGACTGATCATTGGTGACGGACTCCAAGGGAAACATGCAATGTGGTTGGCGCGCGGAATTCCCAGCCGCGAAACACCGGTTCCTTGCCCGGCACAAGGCTGAGATCGGGGAAGCGTTGGAGCAACAGCCTCACCGCAAGGCACATCTGCTCGCGTGCGAAGAACCGGCCCGAACAGAAATGATGGCCGAAGCCGAAGGCGGCATGGTTGCCTTCGTTGCGGTTGATGTCGAAGCGGTCGGGATCGGCAAAGCGGCTTTCGTCGCGGCTTGCCGAAGAGACGAGGGCGGCAGCGCCGGCCGGGATCGTCACACCGCCAAGCTCGACTGCCCGCGTCGTCTGCCGCGTCTGCGTGCCGATCGGCGCCACCCAGCGCAGGCCCTCGTCGACCGCCCTCGGCACGAAAGTCTCGGGATCGGCGAGCACCTGCCGCAATTGCTCGGGATGGGCCAGCAGGCCGGCGAGGATCGAGCCGGCGCCATGTCCGGGCTCCTGCATGCCGCCAAGCAGGATGACCTTGATGCTGGGCATCAGAAAGTCGATCGGCCGCGTCGTGCCCTCCGGCATGCCGTCACGCAGCATATGCGACAGCGCCGAGTCATCTGGCTGGTGCGCAAGTCTTTCCAGCGTCGGCAGGATGGCGTCGCCGACCTCGGCACTGATTGCGTCGGCGATCTCCTGCCGTTTCGGATCGTTCTCGAAATTGATGGCGCCCTGGGCAAGGCCGTAGAACCAGCGGCGCAGCGTCGGCATGTCGATGTCGGCAAGGCCGAGCGAGCGCGCCAGGCTGAGCGTCGACACCGGCTCGAAATAATCGGCCATCAGCTCGGCGGAGCCCTGGTTGACGATCCGGTCCAGAAAAGGTTCGGCAATCGACCGCACGAGGTCGCCGGCATAGGCGGCGACGGTGCGCGGCCGGTATTTCGGGTCGACGCCTTGGCGCAGTTGCTTGTGCGTCTCGCCATCGGTGGTCAGGATGGTCGGCTTGCCGAAGGAACGCTCAACTGGTGACGAGCCGACGACGGCGGAGAAGATCTCGGGCGACTTGGCGACGCTCTCGACATCCTTCCAGCGGGTGACGAACCAAAGATTGACCGCCGGCACGAAAGCGACCGGCGCACTGCGCCTGAGCTCTGCATAGATCGGGTAGGGATCGGCTTCCAATGCCTCGACGGTGATATTTTCGGCAAAGCTCAAATCCGCCACTCCCCTTGTGGTGTAAGGGGCGGCGTGGCATGCCGCCCCTGTGCTTTTCTCAATCTTTCAGCGGCTGGCCGAGGTTTTTGAACGCGACCGGATCGCGGCTCTTCAGGGCGCTGGCCAGCAGCAGGCCGATGATCGCGGCGATCAGCACCAGCCCCGGCAGGAACACGCCAAGGAAACCGCCGGCTCCCGACAGGCTGCCGAAATTGATGACGATCAAATAGATGATGATGACGAAGGCGATGAAGGTCAGCCCGGGCAGGATGGTGGTCTTCAGCGCATTCTCGTGGGCCGCCGGGTTGGCGCGGAAGAACATCACCACGGCAAGCGATGCCACCGCCATCATCACGATGACGCCGAGCGTCGCGACATTGGTCAGCCACGAAAACAGCGCCAGCACCGGATCGAGGCCGAGCACGGCGAACAGGCCGACAACGACCGCGGCGAGCACGCTCTGGATGACGGAAGCGACATGCGGGCTCTGGTGCACCGGATGCGTCACGCCGATCGTCTGCGGCAACAGTTTTTCGCGGCCCGAGACATAGACGTAGCGGGCAACCGCATTGTGGAACGCCAGCACGCCGGCAAACAGGCTCGACACGAACAGGATGCTCATCGCCTGCGAAAGCATCGTGCCGGCGTAGCGGTCGGACAGGCCGAACAGGAAGGTCGTCGGATCCTGCAATCCCTGCAGCGTCGGCAGCAATTTGTCGACACCGGCGCCGACCGCCATCAGCCATGCCGTGAGCATGTAGAAGACGCCGATCAGCACGACCGAGAAATAGGTGGCGCGCGGAATTGTGACCTTTGGGTCGCGGGCTTCCTCGGCATAGATCGTCGTCGCCTCGAAACCGATGAAGGCGGCGAAGCAGAACAGGATGGCGATGGCCGGCGAGCCGCTGACGATCTGGCTCCAGCTGAATGGCGCCGCCGACAGGCCGCTATCGCCGCCGGTCTTGAGGATGGCGATATCGAGGATCAGCACCACAAGATATTCGCACAGCACCAGCACCGTCAGGATCTTGGCGGAGAGGTCGACCTGCCGATAGCCGAGCACGGCGACCAGCGCGATGGCGATGAAGCTCCACACCCACCAGGGCAGGTTGATGCCCCAGCCGGCGAACAGGCCGGCGGTTGCGGCGCCCAGCAGGCCCATGACGCCGATCTGCATGGCGTTGTAGGACAGGATGGCGATCAGCGCCGTGGCGCCGCCGGCCATGCTGCCGAGGCCGCGTGCGGCATAGGCATAGAAGGCGCCGGCATTGCCGACATGGCGTGACATGGCGACATAGCCGACCGCGAACAAAAGCAGCAGCACGGTCACGATGAGATAGGTGCCGGCAAAGCCGGCGCCATTGCCCATCAGCATGCCAAGCGGCGTGCCGCCGGCGACTGCCGTGAGTGGGGCGGCCGCAGAAATCACCATGAAGGTGATGGCGCCGACGCCAAGACTGTTCTTGCGCAGCCTGTTGGCCGGCGCCTGTTCCGAGACTGCTGTCATTGATCCCTCCTGTTTGCAAACCCTTGAGTTCGCCGGCCGAATGGCCTGTCCCATGCACTCTGGTGGTTGGTTCATTATTTGAACCGTTATTTTGAATATAGACTTGCAAACAATGCTGATGCCTGTCAAGTTAATTCACACGTTAAATGATTGTCCCGAACCGGGAGGCAAATTTGAGTACGGTCGGAAAAGCGATCTCGCTTCTGGAGCTGTTCAACGTCGACGAGCCCGAGCTCGGCCTGTCCGATCTGGCGCGCCGCTCGGGCTTCGACAAGGCGACGACAAGGCGGCTGCTGGTAGCGCTGGCCGGCCGTGGTTTCGTCGAGCAGGATGCGGGTACGCGGCACTATCGCCTCGGCGCCGGCCTGTCGCGGCTGGCGCGCATCCGCGAGGCGCGCTTTCCCTTCCTGCAGACGGCCGTTCCGCTGGTGCGGGACCTGGCCGCATCGACGGCCGAGACCGTGCATTTGTCGGAATTCGGCGTCGACAGGCTGGTCACCGTCCACGTCGAGCATCCAGCATGGGCAAACCGGGTCAACATCGACATCGGTCAGTTGCTGCCTTTGCATTCGACCGCGTCGGGCATCGCCTATCTGGCCTTCGCCCGCGACGAGGCCGTCAAGGCGTGCCTGACGGGTTCGCTCGATGCCTTCACGGCCCATACGCTGATCGAGCCGGCCGCCATCTCAAGATCCATGGGCGAGGCGCGCGAGCGCGGCTATTCGATCTGCGACCAGGGCTATGAGGAAGGTGTGATCAGCGTCGCGGCGGCAATCCGCGGGGCGGATGGCTTTGCGCTCGGCACCATCGCGGTGGCGGCGCCAAAGGCCAGAACGACGGCGGCCGCGATCACGGAGCGGGGACTTGCCGTGAGGGCGGCGGCACGGGAGATTTCCATGCGCCTCAACGGTGAAAACCTGCAAACCCTGAGGAGGCAGGCCTGATGCCCTCGGAGACAGCACCCCGCATCCTGGTCATCGGCACGGGCGACACAAAGGCCGAAGAGCTGTTGTTCATGAAACAGTGCATCGAGCAGTCGGGCGGCAGCGCCGTGATGATGGATGTCAGCGTGCTGGGCGACCCGCCCTACAGCCCGGACCACGATAAGCACGCCGTGGCGCGGGCGGTGGATGTGACGATCGCCGAGATCGTTTCGAGCGGTGACGAGAACACCGCCATGACGCTGATGGCCGGCGGCGCCGTGCAACTGGTGCGCAAGCTCCATCAAAACGGCGAGATCGACGCCTTCATCGCCATCGGCGGTTCGATGGGAACCGATCTGGCGCTCGACGTGGCGCTTTGCCTGCCGCTCGGCGTGCCGAAATTCGTCGTCTCGACCATCGCCTATTCGCACCTCATCCCACCCGAGCGCGTCGCGCCCGACCTGATGATGATCCTCTGGGCGGGCGGGCTGTACGGCCTCAACTCGATCTGCAGGCTGGTCCTGTCACAGGCCTGTGGTGCGGTCGTCGGCGCGGCCAGGATCGTGCTGGAGACTCGCATGTCGGCTCCGGCAATCGGGCCGACCATCGGCATGACCTCGCTCGGCAGCAGCTGCCTGCGCTACATGAAGACGCTGAAGCCGGCGCTGGAACAGCGCGGCTATGACGTTGCCGTCTTCCACACCACCGGGATGGGCGGCCGTGCCTTCGAATCGATTGCCGGCCAAGACCATTTTTGCGCGGTGTTCGACTTCAGCCTGCAGGAGATCACCAACCATCTCGCGGGCTCAGTCGTCAGTTCCGGCGCCGACCGGCTGGAGAATGCCGGTGCCCGCGGCATTCCGCAGATCGCCGCACCCGGCGCGGTCGACATGGTCGACCTGCCGACCTGGCAGGATTTGCCGGCTAAATTCTCGAAGCGGCCGTTTCACGCCCATAACAGGCTGATCGCTTCGATCACCGTCGATGCCGACGATCGCCGCCAGGTCGCCAGGACCATCGCCGCCAAGCTCGGTGCCGCCAGAGGCCGCTCCGCCTTCATCCTGCCGTCCCAGGGCATCCAGGAATGGGACGTGGAGGGCGAGCCGCTCTATGAGCCGGAAGCCCTGGCCGCCTTCACTGACGAAATGCGCAAGGTCATTCCCGCCGGCGTCGAGTTCCACGAGATCGACGCTCACATCAACAGCGACGACTTCGTCGGCAAGGCGCTCGAGATCTTCGACCGCTGGGTCGAGGAAGGCATCGTCCCGCGCGGCAAGCCGGCCAAGGGAGTGGCGGCGTGAGTGCTGTTCCCGTCCAGGCGCTTGTCCTCGATTTCGGCGGCGTCGTCACCCGCACGCTGTTCGAGACCCACGCCTTGACCGAACAGGCGCTCGGCCTCGCGCCGGGGACGCTGCAATGGCGCGGGCCGTTCGATCCGGGCAGCGATCCGCTGTGGCGCGCCATGCAGGCCGACGAGATCAGCGAGCGTGACTATTGGCGCACACGCACAAGCGAGGTCGGCCGTCTGGTGGGCGAGGACTGGCAGGCGATGGAGACCTTCGTCCGGCGCGCGCGAGGGGCCGAGCCGGAAAAGGTGGTGCGGCCGGAGGCTGACAGCACCATTCGCACGGTGCATGCCGCCGGTTTTCGACTGGCCATCCTGTCCAATGAACTCGACCTGTTCTACGGCGCCGACTTCCGCCAGCGGCTGCCGTTGCTTGGCCTGTTCGATGTGATCATCGACGCCACTTACACCGGCATCCTCAAGCCCGACCCGCGTGCCTATGCCTTCGTCACCGAGGCGCTCGGCGTGCCGGCCGGCGCTTGCGTCTTCGTCGACGACCAGCGGCGCAATGTCGATGGCGGCTGTGCTGCCGGCATGCGCACGGTGCATTTCGACGTCGCCCGCCCGGCTCATTCCTATGCCGAGGCCCTCGGCCATTTCGACCTCGTCCCAGTTGCCTGAGATTTTTGCGGAGTCCATTATGCGCGACATCAATTTTCTCACCGAAACCAACGCCAAGCCGATCTGGCATCCGATGGCGCATCCGGCCGAGATGCGGGCCAACCCGCCAAAGGTGATCATGAAAGGCGAGGGTGTGATGGTCACCGACATCGCCGGCAACACCGTGCTCGACGCCGTCGGCGGCCTGTGGAACGTCAATCTCGGCTACAGCTGCGACCCGATCAAGAAAGCGATCGCCGACCAGCTTGGCGCGCTGCCCTATTATTCCGGCTTTCGCGGCACCTCGACCGGCCCGTCGATCGAGCTCGCCTACGAACTCTGCGAATGGTTCGAGCCAGAAGGCATGGTGCGGACGTTTTTCACTTCGGGCGGCTCGGATTCGGTCGAAACGGCACTTCGGCTGGCGCGGCAGTACTGGAAGATCCGCGGCCAGGCCGACCGCACCAAATTCATCGCCTTGAAGAAAGGCTATCACGGCACGCATTTCGGCGGCGCGTCGGTCAACGGCAACGCCAATTTCCGCCGCAACTACGAGCCGCTGCTGCCGGGCGTCTTCCACATTCCTGCGCCCTGGACCTTCCGCAATCCGTTCGACGAGACCGACCCAGTGCGGCTGGCAAAACTCTGCGCCAGGGCGCTGGAGGACGAAATCGCCTTCCAGGGTGGCGACACCATCGCCGCTTTCATCATGGAGCCGGTTCTCGGCGCCGGCGGCGTCATCGTTCCGCATGAGAGCTTCATGCCGCTGGTGCGCGAGATCTGCGACCGCCACGAGATCCTGCTGATCGCCGACGAAGTGGTGACGGGCTTCGGCCGCACCGGCGCATGGTCGGGTTCGCGTCTGTCCGGTGTGAAGCCGGATTTCATGACCATCGCCAAGGCGATCACTTCGGGTTATTTCCCGCTCGGCGCCACTTTGATCGGCGCCAAGGTCGCCGATGTCTTCGAGGCCGACAAGACCAGCTTCGGCGCCATCGGCCATGGCTATACCTATTCCGGCCATCCTGTCGGCTGCGCCGCGGGTCTGGCGGCGCTTGCCGAGACCAAACGGCTGCGCCTGAACGAGAACGCGGCCGCGCGTGGTGTCGAACTCGCAGCCGTGCTGGAGGGGCTGAAGGCGAAGCATGCGATCGTCGGCGATGTCCGGTACAAGGGCCTGATGGCGGCACTGGAGCTGGTCTCGGACCGCGCGACGAAAAAGCCCGCCGACAAGAAGACCATGGCATTGGTTTCGGAGGCGGCCTACGAGGCCGGCGTCATGCTGCGCGTCTCCGGTAACGCCATCATCCTGTCGCCGCCGCTTATCGTCAGCGCCGCGGATGTCGCGAGGATCGGCGAAGCATTGGATGCAGGCCTGTCGAAGGTCTGACGGTTATTGGAGAGAACGGAGTTTCGAGACGCAATGACTCAACCGCAAGAAGCGCTGGTTAGCCGGCGCTCGCGCCTGCTCGGTGCGAAATCGCAATTGTTCTATGACGAGCCCGTGCACCTGGTGCGCGGCGAAGGCGTCTGGCTCTACGATGCCGACGGCCGCAAATATCTCGACGCGTACAACAATGTCGCCCATGTCGGCCACTGCCACCCCTATGTGGTCGAGGCCCTGTGCCGGCAGGCAAGCCTGCTCAACACCCACACGCGCTATCTTCACACCGCCATCCTCGACTATGTCGAGCGGCTGACCGCGACCTTCGATGCCAGCCTGTCGACCGCCATCCTGACCTGCACCGGCAGCGAGGCCAACGACATCGCGCTGCGCATGGCGCAGGCCGCCACCGGCCGCATGGGTATCATCGCCACCAACGCCACCTATCATGGCAACACCGCGGCGGTTTCGCAGCTCAGCACCCGCATGCCGCCGGTCGGCGGCCGCGCCCGCAATGTCAGGCTGGTGCCGGCGCCTGACAGCTATCGCCATCCGGCTGCGATGGCCAACGGCAAAGCCTTTGGCGACGCGGTGCGCGAAGCCATCGCCGTGCTGGCAAAGGACGGTATCGGCCTGTCCGGCATCATCCTTTGTCCGCTGCTCGCCAATGAAGGCTTTCCGACGCTCCCATCCGGCTTTTTCGACGACGCGATGCGCGCGGTGCGTGACGCCGGCGGACTGGTCATCGCCGACGAGGTGCAGCCTGGTTTCGGCCGCACCGGCAGTCATTTCTGGGGCCACCAGCGCGCAGGCTTCGTTCCCGACATCGTCACCATGGGCAAGCCGATGGGCAACGGCCATCCAATCGCCGCCGTGGTCACATCAAGGGAGATATTGGCGACCTTCCGCAACGCCTTCCGTTATTTCAACACCTTCGGCGGCAATCCGGTTTCCTGCGCGGTGGCCAATGCCGTTCTCGACGTCATCGAGCAGGAAGATCTCGTTGCCAACGCGCGTGACGTCGGCGCCTATGCACTCAACCTGCTGCGCCCGCTCGCCGATCGCCATGAATGTATCGGCGAGGTCAGGGGCGCTGGCCTGTTCTTCGGCGCCGAACTGGTTCACGACCGAGAGACGCGCGAGCCGGCATCAGACATTGCCGATGAGGTCGCCAACCGCATGCGCCAGCGCGGCGTGCTGATGGGCAAGACCGGCATCCACGGCAATGTGCTGAAGATCCGCCCGCCGATGCCGTTTTCCCGCGGCAATGCCGATTTCCTGATCGGCGTCCTCGACGAGGTGCTTGGTGAAGTCGGCGGAGTGAAGATGTGAACGCAGTTTCCACGCAATCCGAGCCCGAAACGGCAGCTTATGTCACGGCGCTTGCCAGGCGGGCGCTTGTCCACTGGGGCGTTGATGAGGGTGAGCCGGAGCTGCTGAAATACCGCGAGAACGCGGTGTTTCGCGTCATCTTGCCCGATGGCCAGCCGGCTGCCATGCGTATTCACCGGCTCGGCTATCACACGGATGCCGCGCTGCGCTCGGAACTGCAATGGATGGGCTTTCTGCAATCGGCCGGCATCGCCACGCCGTCGCCGGTCGCCACACCCGCCGGCGAGCTGTACGTGCTCGTCAGCGCGAACGCCTCAATGCAACCCCGGCAAGCCGATTGCCTGAGCTGGCTGGAAGGCCGCGCCGTCGGTGCGCGAGGCGTGCCGCTGGATTATACGCCTGAACAGGCAAAGCGGATCTTCTCCGCTATCGGCCGAACCATCGCCCACATGCACAATGTCACATCAGCCTGGACGCCGCCCGCCGGCTTTGTCCGTCATGCCTGGGACTTTGACGGCTTCTTCGGCGCGAACCCGAACTGGGGCCGTTTCGAGACCTCGCCCTTCCTCGACGGTCCTCGTCGCGAGCTGGTTTTCCAGGCGCGGGAAAAGGCCGTGCAGGCGCTGTCGGAGCATGAACGCAGCGCCCGCAATTTCGGCATCATCCACGCCGATCTGGTGCGCGAGAACGTGCTCGTGCATGACGGCGCGATCCGCATCATCGACTTCGACGATTGCGGCTATGGCTGGCACATGTACGACCTTGCCGTCGCGCTTTACCAGAACCGCGATGAGGCGATCTATCCGCTGATCGAGGCCGCTTTGCTCAAGGGCTATCGGCAGGAGCGCGAACTGACGGCGCGCGACATCGCCGCGCTGCCGCTGTTCTCTGCCTTGCGGGCCTTCGCCTTCCTCGGCTGGGTGCAGAGCCGCGTCGAAGGCGAAATCACCAGGGAGGTCGGCCTGCGCATGTCGGCCATCGCAGCCGATGTGGTGATTGCCTATCTGCATGGCGAATAGGGCCGATTGATAAGAACTGGCGGAACCGTCAGCCCTTCGCGAAATGGATGCTGACCGTGCCCGAACTGCCGAAATCGGCGACGATCGTGTCGCCGGGCCGTGCCTCGACCGGACGCACGAACGATCCCGACAGCACCACCTCGCCAGCCGCGATCGACATACCGTAGCGGGCGAGCCTGTCGGCCAGCCAGACAATGCCCATCGCCGGATGGTTGAGCACGCCGGCGCCAAGCCCGGTCTCCTCGACCTCGGCATTGCGCGAGACGATGGCGCCCATCCAGCGCATGTCGGCTTCATCAGGCCGCTGCGGCCGGCCGCCGATGACGATGCCGGCATTGGCGGCATTGTCCGAAATCGTGTCGAAGAAGGTGCGTACCTTCTTGGTCTCGGCATTGACGCGCTCGATGCGCGTATCGAGGATTTCCAGCGCCGGTGTGATGTAGTCGGTGGCGTTGAGCACGTCGGAGATCGTCACGCCGGGGCCTTTCAGAGGCGCCTTCATGATGAAGGCGATCTCGGCCTCGACACGCGGCTGGATGAAGCTGCCGGCGGGAATGGTCGCGCCATCGTCGAAGAACATGTCGTCGAACAGCACGCCCGAATCCGGCGTGTCGATGGCGAGCGCATATTGCATCGCCTTGGAGGTCAGGCCGATCTTCCAGCCCTTCGGCTTCAGCCCGGCATCGATCTTGCGCGTCACCAGCGCTGCCTGCACGCGATAGGCATCCTCCATCGTCGCCTCGGGAAAATCGAGGCTGAGCAGCCGGATCTGGCGGCGTGAACGCTCGGCCTCGAACAGCCGTGCCGCGGCGTCTTCCACTTGCTCCGGGGTCATGCTGCTTCCTCGTCGACGACGCCGTTTTGAAGCATGCCAATGCCATCGGCCTCCACCTCGATCACATCGTCCGGCTTCAGCCAGATCGGCGGCACGAAGCGGGCGCCGGCGCCCGTCGGCGTGCCGGTGACGATGATGTCGCCCGGCACCAGCGTGGTGAAGGTCGAGACATAGGCGATAATCTTGCGAAACGAGAAGATCATCCGGCTGGTGCGGTCCTGCTGGCGGATTTCGCCATTGACGCGGGCGGTCAGCGCGATGTCGGCGATCTGCGCCTCGTGGGTGAACGGCACCAGCCATGGGCCGATTGAACCGCTGCGGTCGAAATTCTTGCCTTGCGTGACGTTGAACTTGGCATGCCGCACCCAGTCGCGGATGGTGCCTTCATTGCACAGCGACAGTGCCGCAATATGGCTGAGCGCGTTGGCCTCGGCAATGCGCCGTCCCGCCTTACCGATGACGATGACGATTTCGCCCTCATAGTCGAGCTGCGGGGATTCCGGCGGCCGCACCAGCGGCGCGCCATGGCCGACGAAGGAGCGGGGAAAACGGACGAACAGCGACGGATTCGAGGGTGCTGCCTGGCCGTCCTTGTACTCCTCGTTGCGGTCCGGATAGTTGACGCCGACGCAGATGATCTTTTCCGGCGAAGGGATCGGAATTTCGTAGGCAATGGCGTCGAGCGGGAAATCGATCGGGAAGGCCTCGGCCTCTTCCGCCAGCCGCCGCAAGGCGCCGGCCTCGATCACTTCCCGCAGCGTCGGCCACTGGCCGTGGCGCGCCGACAGGTCGACGACACCCTTGCTGGTGACCGCGCCATAGCGCGCCTTGCCGCCGACGGTGAAGGTGGCGAGCCGTGCGTGCTTCATGCTGCGGCTCCGGCAATGGTGGTGGGCGAGGATGGCGCTCTACGGCGCCCCCCTCTGTCCTGCCGGACATCTCCCCCTCTTGGGGGGAGATCGGATGTCATCTCTGCCTTCGCCAATTTCCAACGCTGCAAGAGAGGCGCTGACCATGGGCCTAGCCAATCTCCCCCCTTGAGGGGGAGATGTCCGGCAGGACAGAGGGGGGCGCCACGGAACGCTGACATCTCCAAAATCCCACTCACGGCGCAATGATCGGCGAAGCCGCCAAATCCGGCTGGCGCGCCTCCGCCCCGGCAAACGCACTGCCCTCCTCGAACCAGCTTTTCGGCGCCGGTGCGCCCCACAGCGTCTGGCGCTGCGGGTCCTTGAGGTCCCACTTGATCGGCTCCAGGTCGGGATCGACCGTCTGGTAGTCCGAGCAGTAGATCTCGATGCGGTGGTTGTCCGGGTCGCGGACATAAAGGAAGAAGGCGTTGGAGATGCCGTGCCGGCCGGGGCCGCGTTCGATGTTCGGCAAATAGCCCGTGGTCGCCATCAGGTCGAGCAGGTCGATGATGTTGAGCGGCGTCGGCACCCAGAAGGCGACATGATGCAGGCGCGGGCCGATGCCGTTGGTGAACGCGATGTCGTGGACGCCGCCCTTGCGGTGCGTCCAAGCTGCCCAAAGCTTCCCGGTTGCGGGATCCTCGGTGTATTCGGTGACGCGAAAACCGAGCTCGTTGTAGAAGGCGACGGACTCGTCGACATTGGGCGAGAAGCAGTTGAAGTGGTCGATGCGCAGCGGCTTGACGCCCTTGTAGAGCGCATATTTCTGATGGATCGGCGGCAGCCTTTCCATCTGGGCATAGAACTCCAGCGGAATCCCGTGCGGGTCGCGCGTCCGAAAAGTGCGCGACTGGTAGGGCCGCTCGACCCATTCCACCGGCATGCCCTTGCCCTTGAAGAAATACTCGGCCTTGTCGAGGTCCTCGTCCGAAAAGACCTTGAAGCCGAGATCGCGCGCCTCGGCTGCGGCCGCCTTCTTCAGCACGATGCAATGGTGCCCGCGCTCCTCCAGCGCCCTGAGATAAATGGTGTCCGATGTCTCGTCGGTAACCTGCAGGCCGAGCGTGTCGACATAGAAGGCGCGGGATTTGGCGAGGTCGGTGACGGCCAACTCGACATGGCTGAGGCGCACGATGTTGAAGGCGGGGTAGAGATTGGGTTTGGGCAAGGGCATCCGATTTCCTCCGGTCAGCCGCCGAGTTTCTGGATCGCGTGCGCCGTCGTCGCGAAGGCGACGTTCTTCGTCTCCATGTAGAAGTCGAAGGAATGGTCGCCGCCGTCGCGGCCGATGCCGGAATTCTTGACGCCGCCGAAGGGGGTCGGCAAATGCCGCACGTTCTCGGAGTTAACCCAGATCATGCCGGCCTCCAGCGCATCGGTGAAACGGAAGGCGCGGGTGACGTCAGAGGTCCAGAGATAGCCGGTCAGGCCGTATTGCGTGTCGTTGGCCAGCGCCAGCGCTTCCGCCTCGTCGTTGAACGGAATGGCGCTCAGCACCGGCCCGAAAATCTCCTCCTGCGCGATGCGCATGCCGTTGGTCACGTTGGTGAACAGGGTCGGGCCGACATAACAGCCGCCTCCCGGTCCATCGACCTTGCCGCCGCCGACGGCCAGCGTCGCCCCCTCCGACCTGCCGATGTCGATATAGGACAGCACCTTCTTTTCATGCACCGGATGGATCAGCGGCCCGACCACCGTTTTCGGATCGAGCGGGTGGCCGACGACGATGCGCTTCGCCCTCTCCGCGACTTTGGCGGTGAAGCTTTCATAGATCGAGGCTTCGACCAGAAGCCGCGACGACGAGGTGCAGCGCTCGCCATTCAGCGAATAGATCATGAATACGGCGGCGTCGGCGGCGCGCTCGAGATCGGCGTCGGCAAAGACGATCACAGGGTTCTTGCCGCCAAGCTCGAAATGCACGCGCTTCAGCGTGCCGGCGCCTTGCTTCATGATCATCGAACCGGTGCGGTTTTCGCCGACAAAACCGATCGCCCTGATGTCGGGATGCTCGGTCAGCGCCTTGCCGGCGTCTTCACCAAGGCCGTTGACCAGGTTCCATACGCCTTTCGGCAGGCCGGCCTCCTCGGCGATCTCGACCAGCAGGCGGGCGGTCAGCGGCGAGAATTCAGCCGGCTTATGAACCACGGTGCATCCGGCCGCCAGCGCTGGCGCAATCTTCCACGTCGACAGCATGAACGGTGTGTTCCACGGCGTGATGATGCCGACCGGGCCGATCGGAACGCGCGTCGTCATATTGACCTGGCCTGTCGTACGCAGCGTCTCGCCGTCGCGCGCTTCGGGCGCGCGGTCGGCGAAGAAACGGAAATTCTCGGCACCGCGCAGCGCTGCCTTGGCCATGAACTTCAGCGCCTGGCCGGTATCCATGCATTCGACAAAAGCGATCTCCTCGGCGCGCGCTTCGATTGCGTCGGCGATTTTGTGCAGCAGCTTCTTGCGTGCCTCGCCAGGCATGGCCGCCCAGGCTGGGAACGCCGCCTTCGCCGCCTTGGCGGCGCGGTCGATGTCGGCGGCGCCGCCGCGCGCGACGCTTGCCAGCGGCTTGAGGTCGACCGGCGACAGCGTTTCGAACGTCGCGCCATCGAGGGCCGGCACCGCCTCGCCGCCGATCTGGTTCAAAACGCCATCGCGCTTGAAGCGGGCCAGATAGGCCTCGGCCTTTTTCAGATTGCCTTGCAGGTCGGACATGTCGGGTTCCGTCACTTGCCGCGCAGCCGCGGGTGGATTGCGTTTTTCTTCCAGCTGAGCACCGGGTCGATTTCCCGGATTTCGAGCGACAGGGCGAAATGCGGGGTCTCGAACAGGGTGGCAAGGTATTCGCTCACCGCCGCGAAGACAGCCTCGCCGGTCCGCTTCTTCTCGTCCGGGCTGCGGCCGGTGCCGATGCGAAACGACATGTCGAGAAAAGCGTTTTCCGGCAGGCTGTCGGCCATCGCGTAGGCCTCGGCGCGAAAGGCCCGCACCCGCACGGCGCCGGTCTCGAACAGCCCGGTGTCCAGCACTGTGCGCAACACCAGCCCGCACAATTCGTCCATATCGACCTTGGCATCGAGATTGGCCGAATACTCGATGGAGAAGTGAGGCACGGCGCTTCGTTTCCCTGGGTTATTGCTTTGTTGTAGTTAACGCGTTAATTACATGCGGCATCCGCGAAGTCAAGTCTTGCATCGGCCTTGGCGCAACGATACGGGATGGCAGGAACGGGCCCCGGCAGGCGGATTCGACCGAGGGAAGGCCTGTTTCGATCGCAAGCGTGGGAGGCTCTTTTTTGCTGCCTGAAAACACCCGTCGTTCCCTGCCGATGGCGCTGCTTCATGCCCGCGAAGCGGTGATGGCGCGGTTTCGGCCGATGCTTGCGGCGCATGACGTGACCGAACAGCAATGGCGCGTGCTGCGTGTGCTCAGCGAAGCCGGCCCGGTCGAGGCGACGGAACTTGCCGATCGCGCCTCGGTTTTGCCGCCCAGCCTGACGCGCATCATCAAGGCCCTCGAGGGACGCAAATTCATCACCCGCAACAAGGCCGAAGGCGACGGCCGCCGCGTCGTGCTGACCATTGCGCCTGCCGGCTCCGCCCTGATCGACGCCCTGTCGCCCGAGCGTCGCGTCATCTATGACGACATCGAACAGCGTTTTGGGCATGAGAAGCTGGAGCAGCTCCTCGACCTCTTGGAGAGCTTGATCGACGGCGAGAGCTGAGCGGTCGGTCCTGGCCGTTTCGCCCAGGCTCACCCGCCAAAGCTGCCCAACCGTGTCGGCTGCGTATAATTCCGGTCGACATAGAGCAGGGCCGAGCCGCCGCTGCCGTGCCGGACATCGATGACGCGGCCGATCATGACATTGTGCGTGCCGACGACATGCACGGTCTCGATCTCGCAATCGAAGTTGACGATCGCATCCGACAGCGCCGGCGTGCCGGAGGTCAGCGTCTGCCAGCGCGCCGAGGCGTAGCGCGCCTCCATGTCCCTGGTCGCGCCGGCGAACTTTCCCGCCAGATGCATGTGGTCATGCGTCAGCACGTTGACGCAGAAGCGCCGGTTGGACAGGAACATGGCGGCCTGCGTCGAGCGCCCGTTCATGCACACGAGCAGCGTCGGCGGCTCGTCCGAGACGCTGCACATGGCGGTGGCGGTGAAGCCGCCGCGTCCTGCCGGCCCGTCTGTGGTGACGATGTTGACCGGCGCGCAGACCCTCGCCATGGCGTCGCGGAAATCGGCTTTCGAAATCTGCGTGGCCATGTGATTTCACTCGGCCGTTGAGACAAGCGGATGGAACCAGGTATCGCCGGTCCAGCCATTCTCGTCATAATCGGCCATGCAGGTGTCGACCAGCTCTTCCATCGCCTTCAGCCGCCCGCCGCGCTCGGCGCCTTTCAGCACCTGCAGCCGTACCTCTTCCGGCGCACCGGCATAGTTGAGCTCATAGAGCGCGTGGCGGCCGCCGAACTCGGTGCCGGTCGCATCCCACAACAGCTTCATGATCTTGATGCGTTCGATGTGGCCCATATCGTTGGAGCCGCGCACATATTGCGACAGATACTTGTCGATCTCGGGGTTGTTGAAGTCGCGCACCGACGACGGCAGGTAGATCAGCCCCGAGGCGATCACCCGGCGCACGGTGTCGATGACGCGCGGATAGGCTTCCGACATGAAGGTGCGGTAGGCAAGCGCGGCTTCCAGGTTGGGCAGGACGGCGCCATTCGCCCATGGGATCGGGTTGTAGGCCATGGCGTTGGAAAAGCTCCAGAACATGTGCCTGAGCGCAATGACCTCGCCCAGTGCCGCCTGGTTGCCGCGGAAAGCATCGCCGCCGGTGGCGCGCAGCGCCTTGGCCAGCAGGCCGGCGAGAAAGTCGAGCTTGACGGCGAAACGCGTGCAGCCCTGGAAGCAGTAGCCATGCATGAAGCCGGAGGCCGGATGGAAGGACAGGATTTTTTGCGCATCGCGCAGCACCAGCACGTCCTCCCAGGGGATGAAGACATTGTCGAGCACCAGGATCGCGTCGTTCTCGTCGAAGCGCGACGACAGCGGATAGTCGAAGGGTGCCGCCACCGTGTTGGCCGTCTGCTCGTAGGAGACGCGGCAGAACATCTTTATCCCCGGCGCATTCATCGGCACGATGAACATCACCGACAGCGACGGATCCTCGGTCACCGTCGCCGACCCTTGCGCCAGGAAATTGTAGTGCGTCAGCGCCGAGGACGTCGCCACCACCTTGGCGCCGGACACGTAGATGCCGGCGTCCGTCTCCCTGGTGATGTGGACGAAGACATCCTTCACCTGTTCGGCCGGCTTGTGGCGGTCGATCGGCGGGTTGACGATGGCGTGGTTCATGAACAACGCGGCTTCCTGCGCGCGTTTGTGCCAGGACAGGGCATTGTCCTTGAACGGCCCGTACCAGTCGGCATTGGCGCCGAGCGTGTTCATCAGCGCCGCCTTGTAGTCGGGCGTGCGGCCCATCCAGCCATAGGACATGCGCGACCACTCCGCGATCGCCGTCTGCTGGGCAACAAGCTCGGCGGAAGACTTGGCAACGCGGAAATATTTGTGGGTGTAGCCGCCCGAGCCGGTGTCGGTTGGTGACGTCAGCGCGTCCCGCCGCTTTGGATCATGCAGGGCGTCGTAGAGGCGCGCCAGCGACCGCGCCGAATTGCGCATCGCCGGATGCGTGGTGACGTCGGCAATGCGTTCGCCGTTGATATAGACCTCGCGGCGATCGCGCAGGCTCTCCAGATACTCGGCCCCGGTGAATGGGCGTGCCTTATCGGTGCGGAAGTCTTCTGATCGCATGATGGTCCTCCTCTTAAGCCGTAACCCTAGCGCCCTGGGCATCGATCGGTTATGGACGGAACGGCAAAACCGATTGGACTTTTTCCGGCGTCATGAGCCAGAGATCCATCCCCGACTTCTTCGTCTATGGCGAGCCGGTGCGGCCGCTCGATGTCGGTTTTCTGCATGTCGAGACGGTGCTTGCGCGCGGCAATATCCATCTTGGTGAGGTCGCCGCGCACAAGCACCCGCAGATGGGTCAGATCACCTTCTGGACCAGCGGCTCCGGTACCTACCGCATCGAAGACCGATCCTGGGACTTTTCGGCGCCTGCCGTGAGTTTCGTGCCGAGCACTATCGTGCACGGCTTCTCGATCGGACCCGGCACCGACGCCATCGTCGTCTCGGTCGCCGACGGCGCGCTTGCGGCCATCGCGGCTCACAGCCTGCTGCCGCTGGACCGGCCGGTCTTTGCCGACGGCATGCCGCAGCACGCAGCGTGGGCCAGATTGGCGGCGGTGCTGGAGATGATCGCCGCCGAATACGCCGAGGCGCAAGCCGGCAAAGACAGGGTCCTGCAGGCGCTGATCGCCGTCGCGCTCTCCCACATCGCGCGCCTCAGTCCCGAGACAAAGGATGCCACGGCGTCTTCTGATGCCTCACTGGCGTTGGGGCTGCGCCGGCTCGCCGATGCGCATTTCCGCGACAACTGGCCTGTTGATCGCTACGTCGAGGCGCTGGCCACGACGCCGCATCTTCTCGACAAGGCCAGCCGCGCGGTGCTGGGCAGCGGCGTCAAACGCGTCGTCGGTGAGCGACGGCTGCTGGAGGCCAAGCGGCTGCTGTTGTTCACCGTACGCTCGGTCGAGGACATCGCCTACGAGATCGGCTTCGACGACCCGGCGTATTTTTCACGATTCTTTCGCGCGCGGGTCGGCGAAGCGCCCGCGTCCTGGCGGCGGAAACAGTTGCAGGGTCATTGATGGGTGACCATGGATGCGGACCTTGGCGCGCCGTTCCGGCGCGAGCCCGCTTCCGCCAGGGCGTTGGCTTCCCGACCGGCCATGATGCAGCCACAGCCACTTTTTCGTGAAGCTGAACGGGTTGATCCGCTCGCCTGTCTGCCTAGGTAGAAAGGAGCGGCGGGCGCCACGCAAAATCTGACAATCGGGCAAATCTGACAGTCGGCATGATATTTTCCTGCATTCGAAAGCTTGGCCTCGCTGCTCTCTGTGTCGCCATCCAGTCTTCCTGCGTCGTTCCCGACGACACGTCGCGTATCGCCAAGGTTGATCCAACGGCGGCGGCTGCCCGCAAGGAGATGGTCGGCCTCAGCGAAGCCGATGTTCGAATGTGCGCCGGGTTTCCGACCGCCACCGCCGACGCCGGCCAATCGGGCCAGATCTGGACCTACAAGCGCATCGTCCAGCGCGGCAATCTCAGCATTGTGGTTCCGACGTTGGCGGTCGGCGCGATCCCGGCGGTCGGCGGCTCCGTCAATGTCGCTCCCGGCGGCTATTGCGATACGCAAATTCGCATGGTCGATGGCCGCGTCGCCGAAGTTGCCTATGCCGGCGACAACAATTTGCCGAACAGGCGCGACGCGCTTTGTGTCAGCACGGTGGACGCCTGTGTGACCTATGCCCGCCAACTCGGCCAGAGGCCGGCGGCCAAATAGCCGGCGGCAGCGAAACGGCGATGGCAGGTCATGCAAATGTCATTGAGGGCTTGACTGACCCGCCGGACCGAATACGCTAGCGCAAAATACCGGCTCTGATTGCCGGGCGGCAAAAATGCCTCGTATGCCTCGCCCTTCCGGCGCAGGCTGCGAGGCATTGTCATTTCTGGGGTCCTGTTTGAAACGGCGCATCGAGATCGGCATCCTGTATTCCCGCTCGGGGAGCTATCAGCTCGTCTCCGATGCGTGCCGCATCGGCGCCATGCGCGCCATAGCCGACATCAACGCCGATCGCAGCTCAGGCATCGAACTGGTGCCGGTGGAGCGCGATCCGCAAAGCAATGCGGACCGCTACGCAACGCTTTGCGAAGATATCTTCAAGACCAGCAGCGCACGCCATGTCATCGGCTGCGTCACCTCCTGGAGCCGCAAGGAAACCATTCCGGTCTTGGAGAAAGCCGGCGGCATGCTCTGGTACGCCTGCCCCTATGAGGGCTTCGAAGCCAATGAGCATGTCGTCTACATGCACGCCTGCCCCAACCAGCATCTGGTGCCGCTGATGGCGCATGTCGTGCCGCGTTTCGGCGCCAACGGCTTCCTGCTCGGCTCGAACTACATCTGGGGCTGGGAGATGAATCGCGTCGCGCGCGACCTGATCGCGGATGCCGGCGGCAAGGTGCTGGGCGAACGCTATCTGCGCATCGGCGAGACCGACGTGTCGCGGCTGATCGCGGAGATCCGCGCCACGCGGCCGAACTTCATCCTCAACAATTTGATCGGCACCTCGTCCTACGCCTTCCTCGCGGCCTATCGCGACCTGGGTCACGAGGATGCCGCCTTCAGTCCCGGGACTTGCCCCGTCATCTCCTGCAACCTGACCGAAGGTGAGCTGCCGGCGATCGGTGAATCCGGCAAGGGACATCTGTCGGTCGGGCCGTATTTCGCGCCGCGCCCGGCTGCCTTTGCCTCATCCTTCGAGGCCTCCGCCTATGCCTCGGTGCAGGTGATGGCCGACGTGCTCTCCAGCAATCCCGACGCCGGTCCGGCGGAATTCTCCAAAGCCTTCGCCGAACGCCGCTTCTCCACCCGGCTCGGTCCGATCGCCATCGACGCCCACTCGCAGCACGCGACACTGCCGGTGATCATCGGGCGCATCGCGGACGGCTTCTTCGAGGTCGTCAGGCGCGAAGACGAAGTCGCGCCGGATCCGTATCTGTCGCGCTACGACCCGGCAAAAACATTCGGCCGCCCGCGCCTGAGGGTGGTGTCGTGACCAGAGCCCCACGCATCCCCAATCTCGGCGGCGCCAGGGCGTTTATCCTGCATCGCCCACATCCGACGGTGCAGGCGATCACCAGGCAATTGTCGGCCATCGGGCTGATCACGCTGGATTGCTGGCCGGAACTGCCGCCCGAGACGCTGGCCGCCGATTTCGTCTTCTTCGACGCCGATCTCGGCTTTGACGAGCAGTTTCCGTGGAAGCCGGGCGAGGCACCGATGCCGCTGGTGGCGCTGATCGGTTCCGAGGCGCCGGGCCGCATCGAATGGGCGCTGTCGCATAAGGCCGATGCGCAGCTGCTGAAGCCGGTCGGCAATGCCGGCGTCTACAGCGCGCTGCTGATCGCGCGCCAGAGTTTCGAGGCGCGAAAACACCTGGCCAGCGAGATCGCCTCGCTTCGCCAGCGCGTTGCCGAACGCCAGACCATCGTTCGCGCGGTGACGGCACTGGCGAAAGGCGCCGATGACGGCCGCGCCTATGCGCAGCTGCGCTCGCTGGCGATGAGCTGGCAGATCAGCGTCGAGGATGCCGCGCGGCGGATCGTGGCAATGACAAGCGAAGAAGCAACGGGCGAAGAAGGCGACGATGACCAGTCCCATCGCGCCTGATCTCACCGCGCCAGGGCGCATGCCGGTCAAGCCGCGCGCCGGCGTCTGGCGCCGGCTGGTCAGGCGCCGTCTGGCTCTGCTCGGGCTGGTCATCGTCGCCATCGTCGTTGCCGGCGCCGTGCTGGCGCCATGGCTGACTGGCTATGATCCCAACGAGCAGATGTTCGACGGCCTGACCATCGAGGGCTCGCCCTTGCCGCCGGATGCAAAATTCTGGCTGGGCACCGACTTGCTCGGCCGCGACCTCCTGACCCGCATCCTCTACGGCGCCCGCACCTCGCTGATCATCGGCATCGTCGCCAATGGCGTGGCACTGTTCATTGGCACGCTGGTCGGTGTTGTCGCCGGCTATTTCCGTGGCTGGATCGGCAGCGCGCTGATGCGTTTCACCGATTTGATGATGGCGTTTCCGGCACTGCTGCTCGCCATTTGCCTGGCCGCGGTGTTCGAGCCCAGCCTGTGGATCGTCGCCATGGTCATCGCTTTGGTCAACTGGGTGCAGACCGCCCGCGTCATCTACACCGAGACCTCATCGCTGGCGGAGCGTGAGTTCATCGATGCCGAACGCACCATCGGCGCGAGCGCGCCGCGCATCCTGTTTCGCCACATCCTGCCGCATCTCTTACCGACCATCATCGTCTGGGGCACGCTCGGCATTTCGACCACCGTGCTGCTCGAGGCGACACTCTCCTTCCTCGGCATCGGCGTCCAGCCGCCCACGGCGTCCTGGGGCAACATCATCTTCGAGAACCAGACCTATTTCCAGGCCGCACCCTGGCTGGTGTTCTTTCCGGGTGCCGCGATCCTGGCGCTGGCGCTCGCCTTCAACCTGATCGGCGATGCGCTGCGCGACATCCTCGATCCGACGCAAAGAGGCCGGGCATGATCGCCTATCTCGGCCGCCGCCTCATCCAGTCGCTGCTGATCCTGCTCGGCGTCTCGCTGATCACCTTCGCTCTGCTCTATCTCCTGCCCGCCGATCCGGTGCGCCAGATCGCCGGCCGCAGTGCCACGCCGCAGACGGTCGAGAACATCCGCCAGCAGCTCGGCCTCGACCAGCCGTTCGTCGTCCAGTACTGGCGCTATCTCACGAAGCTCGTCAGCGGCGATCTC
Source organism: Mesorhizobium sp. M7A.F.Ca.US.007.01.2.1 (assembly GCF_003998165.1). Classification (NCBI taxonomy): domain Bacteria; kingdom Pseudomonadati; phylum Pseudomonadota; class Alphaproteobacteria; order Hyphomicrobiales; family Phyllobacteriaceae; genus Mesorhizobium; species Mesorhizobium sp. M7A.F.Ca.US.007.01.2.1. The sequence goes on from NZ_RZQP01000053.1 coordinate 22,070, forward strand.
GGCCGCTCCTACATCCAGCGCTCCGAAGTCACCGAGCTGATCGTTTCGCGGCTGCCGGCCAGCCTGTTGCTGATGGTCGGCGCCATCCTGTGCGAGCTGTTGCTCGGCCTGAGCATGGGCCTGATCGCCGCCGTCAAGCGCGGCACCGCCACTGACCAGACGCTGATGGTCGCCTCCTTCGTCGGCGTCTCGGCGCCGCAATTCGTCGTCGGTCTGCTGCTGCTCTACGTCTTTGCCGTGCGGCTCAGCTGGTTCCCGATCGGCGGCTACGGCACCTGGCGTCATCTGGTGCTGCCGTCACTGACCATGGGAATCCTCGGCGCGGGCTGGTACGCGCGCATGATGCGCTCGTCGATGATCGACGTGCTGCGCCAGGATTACGTGCGCACCGCCCGCGCCAAAGGCCTGGCGCGGCGAGCTATCCTGTTCCGCCATGCGCTGCCCAACGCCATCCTGCCGGTGATCGCCATGATCGGCATCGACATAGGCATCTTCATGGGCGGCATCGTCGTCGTCGAAAGCGTATTCGGCTGGCCCGGCATTGGCCAGCTCGCCTGGCAGGCCATCCAGCGCGTCGACATCCCGATCATCATGGGTGTGACGCTGGTGTCGGCCTTCGCCATCGTGCTGGGCAATCTGCTGGCCGACATCATCGCGCCCTTCATCGACCCCCGCATCAAGCTCAGATGAAATGAAAACCAGACAGAGAAAGGGAACATAAAAATGAAAAGGTTTCTCGCATCCACGGTAGCGGCATCGGCGCTGGCGCTGATGCTCGGCATGACGAGCGTTCGCGCCGAGGACGCCGTCGATCCGAACGCCAAGCAGGGCGGCGCCATCACCATCACCTACAAGGACGACGTCGCCACGCTCGATCCGGCGATCGGCTATGACTGGCAGAACTGGTCGATGATCAAGAGTCTGTTCGACGGGTTGATGGACTACGAGCCGGGCACCACCAATTTGAAACCCGACCTCGCCGAAAGCTACGAGATTTCGCCCGACGGCAAGACCTTCACCTTCAAGCTGCGCCATGGCGTGAAATTCCACAATGGCCGCGAGATGACGGCCGACGACGTGAAATATTCGCTCGACCGCGTCACCAATCCGAAGACGCAGAGCCCCGGCGCCGGCTTCTTCGGCTCGATCAAGGGCTATGACGATGTCGCCGCCGGCAAGGCCGAGAGCCTCTCCGGCGTCACCGTCGTCGACCCTTACACGGTCAAATTCGAATTGACCCGCCCCGACGCCACCTTCCTGCATGTGATGGCCATCAACTTCGCCCATGTCGTGCCGAAGGAAGAGGTCGAGAAATACGGCGCCGATTTCGGCAAGCATCCGGTCGGCACCGGCGCCTTCAAGCTCGCCGAGTGGACGCTCGGCGAGCGCATCGTCTTCGAGCGCAATGCGGACTATTGGCACAAGGGCCTGCCGCATCTGGACAAGATCACCTTCGAGATCGGCCAGGAGCCGATCGTGGCGCTGCTGCGCCTGCAGAAGGGCGAGATCGACGTCCCCGGCGACGGCATTCCGCCAGCAAAATTCCAGGAGGTGATGGCCGATCCCGAGCAGAAGGCACGCGTCGTCGAAGGCGGCCAGCTGCACACCGGCTATGTCACCATGAACACCACCATGGCGCCGTTCGACAATGTTAAGGTGCGCCAGGCAGTCAACATGGCGATCAACAAGGCGCGCGTCATCCAGATCATCAACGGCCGCGCCGTGCCGGCCAACCAGCCGCTGCCGCCGTCGATGCCGGGCTACGACAAGGAATACAAGGGCTATCCCTATGACGTCGCCAAGGCCAAGGCGCTGCTCGCAGAGGCTGGCCACCCCGACGGCTTCGAGACACAGCTGTTTGCCATGAACACCGATCCCAACCCGCGCATCGCCCAGGCGATCCAGCAGGATCTGGCGGCGATCGGCATCAAGGCCAGCATCCAGTCGCTGGCGCAGGCAAACGTGATTGCCGCCGGCGGCGACAAGGCCGGCGCACCGATGATCTGGTCCGGCGGCATGGCCTGGATCGCCGACTTCCCGGATCCGTCGAACTTCTACGGCCCGATCCTCGGCTGCGCCGGTGCGGTGCCCGGCGGCTGGAACTGGTCGTGGTATTGCAACAAGGATCTCGACGCCAAGGCGGCCGAGGCCGACTCGGTGGTCGACCCGGCTAAATCAGGCGAACGCGACAAGATGTGGAGCGCCATCTACGACAAGGTGATGGAAGACGCGCCCTGGGCGCCGGTCTTCAACGAGCAGCGCTTCACCATGAAATCGGCGCGCATGGGCGGCGCCGACAACCTCTATGTCGACCCGGTTCATATCCCGATCAACTACGACAATGTGTACGTAAAAGATGTGCAATAACTGCGACTACACCATCCACGGGCGCCAACATCATTTCGGCTGGGACAATTCGTTTGCCCCGGCCGAGCGGGTGGCGCCCGGCTCGACGATCGAGTTCCAGTGCCTCGATTCCTCCGGCGGCCAGTTGCAGGCCGGCAGCACGGTCGCCGACGTCGCCAAGCTCGACTTCGCCACCGTCAATCCGGTGACCGGGCCGATCTTCGTCGAGGGGGCCGAGCCGGGTGACGCGCTGAAGGTGACGATCGAGATGTTCAAGCCGTCCGGCTTCGGCTGGACGGCCAACATTCCGGGCTTTGGGCTGCTCGCCGACGACTTCAAGGAGCCGGCGCTGAACATCTGGAAATACGACGCTGCCTCGCTCGAGCCGGCGCTGTTCGGCAAGAATGCGCGTGTGCCGTTGAAACCCTTCGCCGGCACCATAGGCAACGCGCTGGCGGAAAAGGGCCACCACTCGGTGGTGCCGCCAAGGCGCGTCGGCGGCAATCTCGACATCCGCGATCTCGCCGCCGGCACCACGCTCTATCTGCCGGTGGAAGTGGCGGGCGCGCTGTTTTCGGTCGGCGACACCCATGCCGCGCAAGGTGACGGCGAGGTCTGCGGCACGGCGATCGAAAGTCCGATGGACGTCGTGCTCAAGCTCGACCTGGTCAAGGATGCCAGGCTGAAGACGCCGCGCTTCACCACGCCAGGCCCGGTGACGCGCCATCTCGACGCCAAGGGCTATGAGGTGACGACCGGCATCGGTCCGGACCTGATGACCGGCGCCAGGGAAGCGGTTGCGCAGATGGTCGACCTGCTCGCCGGTCGTTATCACATCGACCCAGTCGAGGCCTATATGCTGGCCTCGGTCTGCGGCGATCTCCGCATCAGCGAGATCGTTGACATGCCGAACTGGGTGGTGTCGTTCTACTTTCCGCGCTGCGTGTTTGAATGAGGAGGGGGGGGTGCCGGAGTAAATCCCTCTCCGGGTCACGCGCGCAATGATCACCGCCAGCGAACCCATACTCGACATCGCCAACCTCTCCGTCAGCGTGCGCGGCGAGGAGGGCGAGCGCGAGGTCGTCTCCGACCTGTCGCTGACGTTGTCTCGTGGCGAGACGCTGTGCATTGCCGGTGAATCCGGCTCCGGCAAATCGATGACCGCTCTGGCCATCATGCAGCTTCTGCCGCAGCCTGCCGCCAGGATTTCATCCGGCAAGGTCCATCTCGGCGATACAGATCTGACGATTCTGGACGAGCGCCGGATGCGGCGCATTCGCGGCAACCGCATCGCCATGATCTTCCAGGAGCCGATGACCTCACTCAACCCGGTGCTGTCGATCGGCCGGCAGCTCACCGAATCCATCGAGGCGCATACCTCCCTGTCGCAGAGCGAGGCTCGCCAGCGTGCCATCGAGGCGCTGAAGGCGGTGCGCATTTCGGAAGCCGAAAGCCGGCTAAAGCAGTTTCCGCACGAACTGTCCGGCGGCATGCGCCAGCGGGTGATGATCGCCATGGCGCTGGCGCTCGAGCCGGACGTGCTGATCGCCGACGAGCCGACGACGGCGCTCGACGTCACCGTGCAAGGCGAGGTGCTGGAACTTTTGCGCGATCTGCAGCGCCAGCATGGCACCAGCGTCATCCTCATCACTCATGACATGGGCGTCGTCGCCGAAATGGCCGACCGCGTCATCATCATGCGGCATGGCCGCATGGTCGAAGAGGGAAAAACCGCTGACATTTTCGCCAGGCCGCAAGCCGGCTACACGCGCGAGCTGCTGGCCGCCGTGCCGCGCATCGGCAGCGGTATCGGTCGCCAGGAATCCAGGAGTGCCGAGACGGCAACGCCGGCCAATGTCGCTGACGTCAAGGACCTGCATGTCCGTTTCGACCTGCATGGCGGCTTCTTCGGCCGGGTCACTCGTTGCGTCCACGCCGTCGAAGGCGTCAGCTTCTCGATCGCGCCCAACGAGACGCTGGCGCTGGTCGGCGAATCCGGTTGTGGCAAGTCGACCACCGCCAAGGCGCTGGCCGGACTGGTGCCCTACAGCGGCGACATCGCCATTGGCGGCCGCAATCTGTCCGGCCTCGGCCGCGACGAGCGCAAGGCGGTGCGCCGCGACGTGCAGATGATTTTCCAGGACCCCTATGCCTCGTTGGACCCACGCATGCGTGTCGGCGACCTCGTCGCCGAGCCGCTGCTGATCCACGGTATCGCCTCGAAGGAAGAGCGCAGCGAGCGTGTCGCAGCGCTGTTCGAGCGCGTCGGCCTGTCGGCCGACCAGATGGAACTCTATCCGCATGAATTCTCCGGCGGCCAGCGCCAGCGCGTCTGCATTGCCCGCGCGCTTGCACTGCGGCCGAAGCTGATCATCGCCGACGAAAGCGTCTCGGCGCTCGACGTCTCGGTGCAGGCGCGCGTGCTCGATCTGTTGAAGGAATTGCAGCGCGAATTCGGCGTCGCCTATCTCTTCATCTCGCATGACATGGCGGTGGTCGAGAACATCTCCGACCGCGTCGCCGTCATGTATCTCGGCCAGATCGTCGAGATGGGCACCCGCGACCAGGTCTTTTCCAACCCGCGCCATCCCTACACCAGGCGCCTGATCGAAGCCGTGCCCGTGCCCGATCCCGCGCAGCGCAGAAGCCGCTTCGCGCGCCTCGACCAGGAAATCCCGAGCGCCACCCGCAGGATCGGCGAGGCGCCGCTGAAACTGGCGCTGAGGGATGTCGGCAACGGCCACCTCGTCGCCGCCGAGGGCTGAGCCGGCACTGCCGCCGGGCGGTTCACATGTTTGTGTCTCTATCTCTCGCCCAAGGCTCGCGTTGCGCCGCCAAACCGTATCGCTTCGAACACTAAATCCCTAACGGCCTCTTGCCCTCTGTCCCTATCTTCCTCATGTTCAATACCATTGCGATGATCGATCGTAGGAGGGTCGGTCGGATTCATCGCTATGGGAGGAAGTCAACCATGAAGGTAAGCCTTTTCGTTTCCGCGGCACTTCTCGCCGCATCCGCGATCCCCGCTTCGGCCGCCGAAATTTCCGACGGCAAGGTCAAGATCGGCATCCTCAACGACCAGTCGGGCGTCTACGCCGACTTCGGCGGCAAGTGGTCGGTCGAGGCGGCCAAGATGGCCGTTGAGGATTTCGGCGGCAAGGTGCAGGGAGCGCCGATAGAAATCATCAGCGCCGACCACCAGAACAAGCCGGATATCGCCTCCAACATCGCCCGGCAGTGGTACGACACCGAGCAAGTCGATGCCATCATGGAACTGACGACCTCTTCGGTAGCGCTCGCCGTCCAGGGGATTTCCAAGGAAAAGAAGAAGATCGACATCGTCACCGGCGCGGCGACCACGGAGCTGACCGGCAAACAGTGCTCGCCCTACGGCTTCCACTGGGCCTATGACACTCACTCGCAGGCGGTGGGTACCGGCGGCTCTCTCGTGCAGCAGGGCGGCGACAGCTGGTTCTTCGTCACCGTCGACTATGCATTCGGCTACTCGCTGAAGGATCAGACCACCAAGTTCGTCGAAAGCCATGGCGGCAAGGTGCTGGGCGAGGTGCGTTATCCCCTGGGATCGACCGATTATTCGTCCTTCCTGCTGCAGGCGCAATCGTCGGGCGCCAAGGTCATCGGCCTGGCCAATGCCGGCCTCGATACCTCCAACTCCATCAAGCAGGCGGCCGAATTCGGTATCGTGCAGGGCGGCCAGCGTCTTGCCGCACTCCTGTTCACGCTGGCCGAGGTGCATGGGCTTGGCCTTCAAGCGGCGCAGGGCGTCGTGCTGACCGAAGGCTATTACTGGGATCGCGACGACAAGAGCCGCGAATTCGGGCAGCGCTTTTTCAAGCGCACCAACCGCATGCCGAACATGATCCAGGCCGCGACCTATTCGGCGGTGACGCAGTATTTGAAGGCGATCGACAAAGCCGGCACGGACGAGACCGAAGCCGTCGCCAAGCAGCTGCATTCGATGCCTGTGGACGACGCGGTGATAACCAACGGCAAGGTGCAGGCGGACGGCAACATGGTTCACGACATGTACCTCTACCAGGTCAAGTCGCCAGCCGAGAGCACCAAGGATTGGGACTACTACAAATATCTCGCCACCATTCCAGGCAACGAGGCCTTCCTCAGCGAGAAGGAAAGCGGCTGTCCGACGGCCGGCCAGTGATCGGCGCGGCCGATGGCGCCGACTGACCTGGACGCGAACGAGCCGCGGGTTGTGCTTTCCGCCCGCGGGTTGCGACGCGACTTTGCCGGCTTCATCGCCGTCAAAAACGTCGATATCGATGTCCGCCATGGCAACATCCATGCCCTGATCGGACCCAACGGCGCCGGCAAGACGACCGTCTTCAACCTGCTCACCAAGTTCCTGGCGCCGACCAGCGGCAGGATCGAGCTGCTTGGCCACGACATCACCCGCACCTCGCCGGCCAGGGTTGCGCGGATGGGGCTGGTGCGCTCGTTCCAGATATCGGCGATTTTTCCGCACCTCAGCGTGCTCGACAATGTTCGCGTCGCGCTGCAGCGGCCGGGTGGTCTTGCCGTTCAATTCTGGCGCTCGCTCGCGGCGCTCGACCGGCTGACCCCGCGCGCCGAGGAATTGCTGCGCTCGGTTGGTCTCGACGACGCCAGGAACAGGCTCGCCGGCGATCTTTCCTATGGCAGAAAACGCGTGCTGGAGATCGCCACGACGCTCGCGCTCGATCCGAAAGTGCTGCTGCTGGACGAGCCGATGGCCGGCATGGGGCATGAGGACGTGGCCACGGTTTCCAGCCTCATCCGTTCGGTTGCCAGGGATCGCGCCGTGCTGATGGTCGAGCACAATCTGACCGTGGTGGCCGACCTTTGCGACTGGATAACGGTCATGCAGCGCGGCGAGGTGCTGGCCGCTGGCGACTACGCCACCGTTAGCCGCGACGAGCGCGTCAAGATCGCCTATATGGGCACCGCCGATGACTAGTGCCGCACCTCTGCTTGCCGTCACCGGCCTCAACGCCTGGTATGGCGAGGGCCATGCGCTGCACGGTGTCGATCTGGAAGTGTTTGCCGGCGAGACGGTCACGCTGCTCGGCCGCAATGGCGTCGGCAAGACGACGACGCTGCGCGCCATCATGGGGTTGATCCGCAAGCGGACCGGCCGGATCGCCTTCGACGGCAAGGACCTGATGCGGCTGCCGCTGCACCGCACCGCCCATCAAGGCATCGGCTTCGTGCCGGAGGAGCGCGGCATCTTCGCAACGCTGACCGTGGACGAGAATCTGGTTCTGCCGCCGGTCGTCGCGCAGGGCGGCATGAGCGTCGAGGAGATATTCGATCTGTTCCCCAATCTGAAGGAGCGGCGCAACAGTCCCGGCACCAGGCTGTCGGGCGGCGAACAGCAGATGCTGGCGATCGCGCGCATGCTGCGAACCGGCGTGAAGATGCTGCTCCTCGACGAACCGACGGAGGGGCTCGCTCCCGTCATCGTGCAGCGCATCGGCGCGTTGCTGGCGACGTTGAAAAAGCGCGGCATGACGATCCTGCTGGTCGAGCAGAACTTTCGCTTCGCCAGTCGTGTCGCCGACCGTTTCTATCTGATGGAGCACGGCAAGGTGGTGGCGGGGTTTCCGGTCGGCGAACTGCCGGACCGCATGGCGCAGCTCCACGAAGTCCTGGGTGTATGATGGCGCCATGACGATGATCTTCGGAATCCCGGTTCAGGCCTTCCTCGGCCAGTTGCTGGTCGGCCTGATCAACGGCTCGTTCTACGCCATGCTGAGCCTGGGCCTGGCTGTCATATTCGGCTTGCTGCGCGTCATCAATTTCGCCCATGGCGCCCAGTATATGTTCGGCGCCTTCGTCGGCTACCTGCTTCTCACCCATCTCGGCATCGGCTATTGGCCCGCTTTGATCCTTGTGCCGCTGATAGTTGGCATCTTCGGCGTCGTGGTCGAGCGCCTGGCGCTGTCGAGGCTGTACGATCTCGATCCGCTCTACGGGCTGCTCTTCACCTTCGGCCTCGCGCTCGTACTCGAAGGCATCTTCCGCTATTATTACGGCGTCTCGGGAAACCCCTACGCCGTGCCGCCGCTGCTTGCCGGCGGCACCAATCTCGGCTTCATGTTCCTGCCCAACTATCGCGGCTGGGTCGTGGTCGCCTCGCTGATCGTCTGCTTCGGCACCTGGGCGCTGATCGAGAAGACCAGGCTTGGATCCTATCTGCGCGCGGCAACCGAGAATCCCCGTCTCGTCCAGGCTTTCGGCGTCAACGTGCCGTTGCTGCTGACCCTCACCTACGGCCTTGGCTCCGCGCTGGCCGGGCTTGCCGGCATTCTGGCAGCACCGATCTATCAGGTGAGCCCGCTTATGGGATCGGACCTCATCATCGTCGTCTTCGCGGTGGTGGTGGTCGGCGGCATGGGATCGATCCTCGGTGCGATCGTCACCGGCTACATGCTTGGCCTCGCCGAGGGCCTGACCAAGGTCTTCTACCCCGAGGCCTCCAATCTCGTGGTCTTCGTCATCATGGCCATCGTGCTTCTGGTCCGGCCGGCTGGCCTGTTCGGAAGGGACGCTTGACATGTCGGAAGGGACATCTGACATGACCGAACTGACGCTTCGCGAGGCATCGGCCAAAACCTCGGCACGGCTGGAATGGATGCTGGTCGGGCTCGGCATCCTGGCGCTGCTGGTAGCGCCTTTCCTGATCTATCCGATCTTCCTGATGAAGATGCTGTGTTTCGCGCTGTTTGCCTGCGCGTTCAATCTTCTGCTCGGCTATACCGGGCTCTTATCGTTCGGCCACGCCACCTTCTTCGGCGGCGCCGCCTACTTCACCGCGCATGCCGTCAAGGTCTGGGGCTGGCCGCCGGAAGCCGGCATTCTGCTCGGCATGGCGGGTGCGGCCTTGCTCGGCCTTGTCATGGGCTTTTTCGCCATTCGCCGGCAAGGCATCTATTTCGCCATGATCACGCTGGCGCTGTCGCAGATGTTCTTCTTCTTCTGTGTGCAGTCGCCCTTCACGCAAGGCGAGGACGGCATTCAGGGCGTGCCGCGCGGCATGCTGCTTGGCGTCCTCGACCTGAACGTCTCGCTGAACATGTATTACTTCGTGCTGGCGGTGTTCCTGATCGGCGTCTTCGCCATCTGGCGCATCGTCAACTCGCCGTTCGGCATGATCCTGCGCTCGATCCGCGAGAACGAGAACCGCGCCATTTCGCTGGGCTATTCCGTCGCCAACTACAAGCTGGGCGCCTTCGTCATGTCGGCGGCCCTGGCCGGGCTGGCCGGCTCGCTCAAGGCGATCGTTTTCCAGTTCGCCACGCTCACCGACGTCACCTGGCAGATGTCGGGCGAAGTGATCCTGATGACGCTTCTCGGCGGCATCGGCACCATGGTCGGGCCGATCATCGGCGCCAGCCTTGTCATTGGCCTGGAAAACACGCTTGCCACTTCCGGCTTTCCGGTGACCATCGCCACCGGCCTCATCTTCATGGTGTGCGTGCTGATCTTCCGGCGCGGCATCGTCGGCGAATTTTATGCGCGGATTTTCAAGCGGGCGGGCAAGGACTGAGCAGTTCAAGCTGGCGGCTGAATACCTGACCGCTCGATTGTCCGGTTGCGTCCTAGTTCTGCCGGTAAGGAACTCGGAACCTGGGGGGCCGCACGCCAATGTTGGACAACTACGCGGTGGACGGGTTTGGCGTGATCCACCAGGTCGACTCCAAACCGATCAAGTATGACAAGCAGTACATTTCCTATTACGAGGACCTGAGTGACCGGACCATCAAGCTCGGATATCAGCGACTCGGCTGGGTGCTGGGGATCACTGGCGAGATCCCCCGGTCCGTGCTGGAGATTGGATATGGCACCGGCACATTCATCGAAGCCGCGAAAATAACCGGGGTCGCCGACTGCGCCGGCTGCGACATAACCAGGTTTCCGCTGCCCAAGGGCGTCCGCTTCGTCGATTGGGATGAGGCGCTCTCCAGCTCGTGGGATCTCGTCGCCATGTTCGATGTGCTTGAGCATATCCCGGATCTGGGTTTCCTCGCCCGGCTTAAGGCCCGCTACCTGGCCGTCGCCGTCCCTTATTGCCGCTGGCGCGAGCTCGGCGCCGACGGCGACGCCTGGTTCCGGACGTGGCGTATGCGTCTTCCCGACGAGCACCTCCACCACTTCGATCGTGACTCGCTGGTGGCATTCCTCGCACGCAGCGGCTTCGAATGCATGACGCTGAACTGCTTCGAGGACGGGATCAGACTGCGCCCTGGCGAAGTGGGTCCGAATATTCTGTCCGGATTCTTTAGAAAGCTATAGACCTCGATCAAATCGATGCGGCTGCTTGGGACCTGGGGCAATCGCGACAATCGCCCGATCGGTACGGGAGCACTGCTGTGGGCAAATCGTGATGCGCGCATTCTTTCGATTGGTTGCCGTTATGATCGTGGTGTCTGGCGCGACCGGCTGCACCAGTGTTTCCTATTACGCGCAATCCGTGCAGGGTCATCTGCGGATCATGACGGCGCGCCAGGATGTCGGAAAACTGATCGAGGACCCTTCGACGCCGAAGGCATTGCGCGCTCGAATGGCATCGGCGAGCGCCATACGACAGTTCGCAACGGATGAACTGGCGCTGCCCGACAACAGCAGCTACCGCAGCTATGTCGATATCGGCCGGGATTCGGTGACATGGGCCGTCTTCGCCGCGCCGGCATTCTCGCTGACGCCGCGAACATGGTGTTTTCCCGTTTTCGGCTGCGTGCCCTACCGGGGATATTTCTCCAGGAAGTCCGCAATTGAAACCGCTGCCGAACTTCAAGGACAGGGCATGGATGTCTATGTGACGGGCATCACCGCATATTCCACGCTTGGCTGGTCGAGTGACCCGCTGCTGAGCACGATGTTCAGCGAGGATAAAACCTATCTTGCAGGGCTGGTGTTCCATGAACTGGCCCACCAGCGCGTCTACGTGCACGACGATTCCGCATTCAACGAGTCGTTCGCTGTCGCCGTC
>NZ_RZQP01000540.1:0-423 GCF_003998165.1 Mesorhizobium sp. M7A.F.Ca.US.007.01.2.1
CTGGAGCGAACAGCCGACGTGGACGACTGAACCGGTATCGGTCTGGGCGAGACTCTTCGCCCTGCGCGGCCTGGTCGCGGTCTGGCGCGAGCGCAAGTACTATCGCGAGGAACTGAAGCGACTGGCGGAAGATGGGCCTCAGCGGATCGACGACGTCGGTCTCACCCCGGCTGCCGTCGAGGCGGAACTTCAAAAGCCGTTCTGGAAGGCGTGATTTGCATCCATAGCTGTGAACGATTGTCTGCCTGATTGTCAAACACCGCAACGCCTCGACAGGGCCACCAAACTCCGCAAGTACTGTCTCATCGACGCTCGCAAAGACACGACCGGCATGTTCTATCAGCAGCCGATCAAGGACCTGCCTGTAGGCCGGGGTAAAACATGATCGGTCAATTGCCAGGCCGATGAGGCTCGGCAATGTGG
>NZ_RZQP01000541.1:0-419 GCF_003998165.1 Mesorhizobium sp. M7A.F.Ca.US.007.01.2.1
CCCTTCAGGAACTTCATCGACGGCCGCTTCGACGAACCGTCCGCTACTTTCGACAGCGTCGACCCGTCGACCGGGGCGGCCTGGGCCAGGATGCCGGCGGCGAGCGAAGCCGATGTCGACCGCGCCGTCGAGGCGGCGCACCGCGCCCTGCGTTCCGGCCCATGGCGTAGGATGACCGCGACGGCGCGTGGAAAGCTGCTGGTCAAGCTGGGCGACCTCGTCGCCGCCAATGCTGGGCGACTTGCCGAGCTCGAGACCCGCGATACAGGCAAGATCATCCGCGAGACCCGCGCCCAGATCGCCTATGTCGGCGACTACTACCGCTATTATGGCGGGCTTGCCGACAAGCACGAAGGCGCGCATGTGCCGATCGACAAGCCGGATCTCGACGTCACCATCCGCCGCGAACCGATCGGTGT
>NZ_RZQP01000542.1:0-409 GCF_003998165.1 Mesorhizobium sp. M7A.F.Ca.US.007.01.2.1
GGCGACGATGACCTGGAAGACAGGCACGCCGGCGCGGTCGAACAGCGTTTCGATGCCGGGTTCGGCGCCTGAGGCGAAAGCGGTCGCGGTGATGATGGCGGCGGGCTTCAGCGCCGTCAGTGCTGTTTCCACGAAGGCGAGGGAGGTTGGGTCCTTGAGGCTGGAGACGAAGATCGGGACTGGGTCGATGCCGCGCTGCCGCAGCGCTTCAACAAGCGCATCGATGGGCGCGACATCGGCGGCCAGCAGCATCGAGCGATAGAACAGGATGGGGATGATAGGAGCGTTGACGTTGTAAGCGCCAGCATTCGATAAGTCCCGCTTCTCCACAACTCCACTTCCAGGCACGTAAAAACCAGCTTTCGGCACCACCACCGGGCCGATAACTTCCGCATCCGACCCCGCCAGC
>NZ_RZQP01000543.1:0-393 GCF_003998165.1 Mesorhizobium sp. M7A.F.Ca.US.007.01.2.1
GCATGTATATCTCCTATCCAGTCCCGCAAACGAGCGCGGGTGGTTGAAATGCATGTCGCCCAAAAGTGTGTGGACGGTTTTGGGGTTACGACATGCAAAGAGTAGGCCGGATGCGTCCGGCAGCGGCTGTCTTTTATGGACAGATTCCGCCGCCGTAAAGCCCGGCTCAAATGTCAGACTTCATTTGATGAGCAGCGGCAGGTCCTTCAGGAACGCGGCTCGGGTCTTGAGGCCTTTGGGCATATCGGTCCGATCGGTGTCGACGACAAGGCGCGCAAAGACGATCTGGCGGCCATCCTTGTTCGCCCAGCCGACGAACCACCCAAGCGAGCGCTTATCCTGAACCTTGTCGGCATCGTTGCGCAGCCTGGTGCTTCCGGTCTTGCCCTGCAC
>NZ_RZQP01000544.1:0-392 GCF_003998165.1 Mesorhizobium sp. M7A.F.Ca.US.007.01.2.1
CTTATAACGGTGTAGCTGTACTCGCCCGAGGGAAAGAGCCGCTGGAGCGTCGGCGTGGCCTCCCGGGTGATCCTGACGATACTCACAGCCGGTATATCGAGGCGGAGGTGGATGGGATCGTGATCGGCTGTCTGTACCTGCCCAACGGCAATCCAGCGCCTGGCCCGAAATTCGACTACAAGCTCCGATGGTTCGATCGTCTGATCAGCTACAGCCAGGTACTGCTCAGGGAAGGCTCCCCGAGCGTTCTGTGCGGCGACTATAATGTCGTGCCAACGCCGATCGATGCCGCGGTGCCAGGACGTTGGCTAGGCGATGCGGTCTACTTTCCGGAGAGCCGGCAAGCTTACGCCGAAATGCTTGGTTATGGCTGGATCGATGCTGTCCGCCGT
>NZ_RZQP01000545.1:0-384 GCF_003998165.1 Mesorhizobium sp. M7A.F.Ca.US.007.01.2.1
TTTTCGCTCGCCGCCCAGCGCTTCGACCATGGCACCGAGGGATTCGGCCAGCCGGCGCGGCGATTCGAAGAAAATCAATGTCGCCGGCACGGCTTTCAGTGCCTCCAGCCGCGTCAGCCGCTGCCCGGTCTTCACCGGTAAAAATCCGGCGAACATGAAGGCATCGGAGGGCAGGCCGGATGCGGTCAACGCCGCGAGCGGCGCCGATGGGCCGGGGATAGGCACGACGCGAATGCCGTGGTCGAGCGCCTCGCCGACCAGCCGGTAGCCGGGATCGGACACCAGCGGCGTGCCGGCATCGGAGATCAGCGCCACGCTCTGTCCGGCCTGCAGCGCCGCGATCAGCTTCGGCCCGGCCTCGCCGGCATTATGCTCATGATAGGC
>NZ_RZQP01000546.1:0-379 GCF_003998165.1 Mesorhizobium sp. M7A.F.Ca.US.007.01.2.1
ATACATGACCGCTCCAGACTTGCGCCGTATCTGCTAATTGCCTCTTGCCTAAGAGGGGCCGTCCATACATGACGAAGTCGCAGGGGCTAGCGCGCGATGACGACGCCCTCACTGAGACCAGTATTGCCAGGCCCAGTAGAAGCTCTCGTCGCGCGGCGGCAGGCGATCGCGTTCGCCGGCGAACGACACCGGCGTCGGCGATTTCGGCTCGTCCTCGGGCCGCCCGTCCTCGACGCGCTTGTCGCTCGGCGGCAGGCGCAACAGCCAAGCGCCGACATGCGCGAACAGCACCGCGGTGGAATGGGTCACAAGTCCTACTCCTTCGCTTTCGTTCATTCCCGCCCCGCCCAGGGAACCAGCACGCGCTCGATCCGGCGGA
>NZ_RZQP01000547.1:0-303 GCF_003998165.1 Mesorhizobium sp. M7A.F.Ca.US.007.01.2.1
TTTCCAGTAGAGCCTCTGTTGCTCCAGTCGATCCGGTCGAACCTGTTGCCCCAGTAGAGCCGGTCGAACCTGTCGATCCGGTCGAGCCAGTTGCTCCGGTATCACCGGTTGCACCTGTGGCGCCGGTCGAACCGGTCGCTCCAGTCGAACCTGTTGCTCCAGTCGAACCTGTCGAGCCAGTTGCTCCGGTATCACCGGTCGAGCCGGTTGCTCCAGTAGAGCCTGTTGCTCCAGTCGATCCGGTCGAACCTGTTGCCCCAGTAGAGCCGGTCGAACCTGTCGATCCGGTCGAGCCAGTTGCTC
>NZ_RZQP01000548.1:0-208 GCF_003998165.1 Mesorhizobium sp. M7A.F.Ca.US.007.01.2.1
AGGCAGCACCCGCAGAGGAACAGCAGCCGCGCAGAAAGAAGCGTGACCAGCAGCAGCAGACCGAGCAGGCGCCGGCCGAACAGGCAGCACCCGCAGAGGAACAGCAGCCGCGCAGAAAGAAGCGTGACCAGCAGCAGCAGACCGAGCAGGCGCCGGCCGAACAGGCAGCACCCGCAGAGGAACAGCAGCCGCGCAGAAAGAAGCGTGA
>NZ_RZQP01000054.1:0-33147 GCF_003998165.1 Mesorhizobium sp. M7A.F.Ca.US.007.01.2.1
GCCTTCGACATCGAGTACTGGCTGCTCGAAGACCTGAAGCTGCAGCGTATGCCGAAGCCGAAGTCGCTTGCCGGCCAGATCGCCCTGGTCACGGGTGGCGCCGGCGGCATCGGCCGCGCCACGGCCAACCGCCTGCTGCGCGAAGGCGCCTGCGTGGTGCTGGCCGACATCGATGAGGCGGCACTCGCCAGCACCAATGACGAACTGGCGAAAGTCTACGGCAGGGACTTCGTGCGGCCGGTGCTGATCAATGTCACCTCGGAGGAGCAGGTCATTTCGGGCTTTGCCGAGACAGCGGTCGAGTTCGGCGGCATCGACATTCTGGTATCGAATGCAGGGCTGGCCTCCTCGGCCCCGATCGAGGAGACGACGCTGGCGCTGTGGAACAAGAACATGGACATCCTGTCGACCGGTTATTTCCTGGTCTCGCGGGAAGCGTTCCGGCTGTTCCGCGCGCAGAAGATTGGCGGCAACGTCGTCTTCGTCGCCTCCAAGAACGGCCTTGCCGCATCGCCGAACGCCGCCGCCTATTGCACCGCCAAGGCTGCCGAGATCCATCTCGCCCGCTGCCTGGCGCTGGAGGGCGCGGAGGCGCAGATCAGGGTCAATGTCGTCAACCCGGACGCGGTGCTGCGCGGCTCGAAGATCTGGACCGGCGAGTGGAAGGAACAGCGCGCCGCCGCCTACAAGATGTCGACCGACGATCTGGAGGAGCACTATCGCTCGCGTTCGATGCTGAAGCGCTCGGTCTTCCCGGAAGACATCGCAGAGGCGATCTATTTCCTGGCGTCCGACATGTCGGCCAAGTCGACCGGCAACATCATCAATGTCGACGCGGGCAACGCCCAGTCGTTCACGCGCTGAGCGGAGGGGACGATGGAACACATCATCTCCGCCGGCCTCGTCGACAAGGACAACGCCGCGCGCAAGGCCAACCTCGAGCGCGACTATGCCTCGCTCGGCGAGCGGCTCGACCGTCGCGGCATCGCCATCGACGCTGTCAGAGACAAGGTCGAGAAATTCGCGGTGGCGATCCCGTCCTGGGGCGTCGGCACCGGCGGCACGCGTTTTGCCCGCTTTCCCGGTGCCGGCGAGCCACGCGACATCTTCGACAAGATCGAGGATTGCGCCGTCATCCAGCAATTGACGCAGGCGACGCCGACCGTTTCCCTGCACATTCCGTGGGACAAGGCCGATCCGAACCGGCTGAAGCAAGCGGCCTCGCGCTTTGGCCTCGGCTTCGACGCCATGAACTCCAACACCTTTTCCGACGCCAAGGACCAGAAGCTCTCCTACAAATTCGGCTCGCTGTCGCATGCCGACGCCGGCACGCGCCGGCAAGCGGTCGAGCACAATCTCGAATGCATCGAGATCGGCAAGACGCTCGGCTCCAAGGCGCTGACGGTGTGGATCGGCGACGGTTCGAACTTTCCCGGCCAGGTCAATTTCGCCAAGGCATTCGAGCGCTATCTCGACGCCATGAAAGAGGTCTACGCCGGACTGCCCGCCGACTGGAAGCTGTTCAGCGAGCACAAGATGTACGAGCCGGCCTTCTATTCCACCGTCGTGCAGGACTGGGGCACCAACTACATGATCGCGCAGGAGCTGGGCGACAAGGCGTTCTGTCTCGTCGACCTCGGCCACCATGCCCCAAACGTCAACATCGAGATGATCGTGTCGCGGCTGATCCAGTTCAAAAAACTCGGCGGCTTCCACTTCAACGATTCGAAATATGGCGACGACGATCTCGACGCCGGTTCGATCGATCCTTACCGGCTGTTTCTCGTCTTCAACGAACTGGTCGACGCCGAACTTTCCGGCGCCGAGGGGTTCGACCCGGCCCACATGCTCGACCAGAGCCACAACGTCACCGATCCGATCGAAAGCCTGATGCTATCGGCGGTCGAGGTGCAGCGCGCCTATGCGCAGGCGCTGCTGGTCGACCGCAAGGCGTTGGAAGATTTTCAGGATAGCAATGACGCGCTGATGGCGACGCAGACGCTGAAAGCGGCCTACCGCACCGATGTCGAGCCGATCCTCGCCATGGCGCGGCTGAAGACCGGCGGCGCCATCGACCCGGTCGCCGCCTATCGAGCGGCGGGTTACCGCGCCAAGGTTGCAGCGGAACGCCCTGCAGTCGCTGGCGGTTCGGGCGGCATTGTCTGAGGCCGAGCCGGCCCCCTCATCCGGCCGCTTTGCGGCCACCGCCCTCCGGGCGTTCGTTGTTCGAAAAGCCAAGCAGTTGGCTTTTCGCCCGCTGCGCGGACCACGCCTCACCCCCGCAGGGAGAAGAGACTGGCGTCAGCGCTGACACCTCCTCTCCCCTCGGGGAGAGGTCGGATTGCCCCGAATTGCCCTTCGCAATTCGGTTGGCAATCCGGGTGAGGGGGCTCTTTCTCGTGCTCCCTTAATTGTTAGTGGACTCGATCCGTCCAACACGGTCTTCTAGGCATCCCCCCGCCCGGAGAACCGCCATGCCTCTCAACCGTCGGACACTGATCGCCGCCAGTCTTTCCATCACCTTTGTCCTGGCGCCGTTGACGAGTGTCTTCGCCGCCTCGCCGGCGCCGGCCAAGGGCGAGCACGGCATGGTGGTGACGGCCCAGCATCTGGCGTCCGAAGTCGGCATCGAGGTGTTGAAGAAGGGCGGCAATGCTGTCGACGCGGCGGTTGCCGTCGGCTATGCGCTCGCCGTCGTCTACCCCAATGCCGGCAATATCGGCGGCGGCGGCTTCATGACCATCCGCTTCAAGGACGGCAAATCGACCTTTCTCGATTTCCGCGAGCGGGCGCCGCTGGCGGCGACAAAAACCATGTATCTCGACAAGGACGGCAACCCGGCGAAGGGCGCCAGCCTCGACGGCTATCTCGCCGTCGGCGTACCGGGCTCTGTGGCTGGCTTCGAGATGGCCCGTGAAAAATACGGCAAATTGTCCCGCCAGGATCTGATGGCGCCGGCAATCGGCTACGCCAAGGACGGGTTCATCCTCAATCAGGGCGACGCTGCCTCGTTTGCCGGCAGTGCCGACAGGCTGGCGAAGGACCCCGCGGCCGCCGCCATATTCCTGAAACCCGACGGCAAGCCCTATGGCATCGGCGAGCGGCTGGTTCAGCCCGACCTCGCCGCCTCGCTCGCCGCCATTTCCGAAAAGGGTACGGATGCCTTCTATAAAGGCGCCATCGCTGACGCCATCATCAAGGCGAGCGGCGCCAAGGGCGGCATTCTCGCCAAGCCGGATTTCGAGCAGTATGCGGTGCGTGAGCTCAAGCCCGTGACCTGTACCTATCGCGGCTACGAGATCACCTCCTCGCCGCCGCCCAGCTCCGGCGGCATCATCATCTGCGAAATCCTCAACGTCCTGGAGGGCTATCCGCTGTCCTATCTCGGCGCAGGTTCCGCCGAGACGGTCCACGTCATGGTCGAGGCGATGCGCTACGCCTATGTCGACCGCAATTCAGCGCTTGGCGATCCTGATTTCGTCGACAACCCGGTCTCGAAACTGCTTGATAAGGCCTATGCCAAGGATATCCGCGACAAGATCGACCCGTTCCGGGCGGGCGTGTCGCAGGATTTGATGCCGAAGGGCTTTGGCGAGAGCAAGGAGACGACGCATTATTCGATCATCGACGATGCAGGCAATGCGGTAGCGGTCACCTACACGTTGAACGGTTCCTTTGGAGCCGGCGTCGTCGCCGACGGCACCGGCATCCTGCTCAACAACGAAATGGACGATTTCACCCAGAAACCCGGCGTGCCCAACCTCTATGGCCTGGTCCAGGGGGAGGCCAACGCCATCCAGCCGAAGAAGACGCCGCTGTCGTCGATGAGCCCGACCGTGGTCGCCAAGGACGGCAAGCCGTTCATGGTCATCGGCAGCCCCGGCGGCTCCCGCATCATCACCATCACGCTGGAAGCGATCGTCAATGTCATCGACCACGGCATGAACATCCAGGAGGCGATCGACGCGCCGCGCATCCACCATCAATGGCTGCCCGACAAGGTGTATGTCGAGCCGTTCGGCCTGTCGCCGGACACAGAAAAGCTGCTGGCCGGCATGGGATATCACCTCGATCTCGCCGACCAGACCTGGGGTCAGGCCGCCGGCATCCTGGTCGGCGGCAAGAGCCTGGCGGAAATCGAGAAAGGCGGCGGCGCGCGCTACAACGGCGCCATCGACAGCCGCGCGGCCTCTGGCGAGGCGCTCGGATACTGACAGCTCGGAGGAAAAGCTTGGAGCAGCGTGGCGATTCGGGTTGATCGCCCGCTGCTCAAGTGGATCGGCTCACACCGACTTGACCGTCACAAGACCAGCGTGAGGGTGGACGCAACCAGCATCAAGGCGGCAATGCCGACGAACAGCGCATAGATGCGCGGCCGGTCGAGCAGCAGCGCATTTCCGGAGATCCAGGCGGATGTGGCGCCGCCAAGCGCGAAGAGGAAGCCGTTGCGGTGCCCGAAGACCATCGATGCGGCCATCAGCCCGCCGATGATCAGCGCACCGAACACGATGATCACGGCAACGGCATATCTCTCGAAATCATTGCCGCTTCCCATGCTCGGGCCGATTGCGTTCAAGGTTGGCAGGTCGTCCGGATCGAAAGGGTTCGTCGACCCGTATTCGTCTTGACCGGCAGGCTCTCGCATCATTCGTTCTCCGTATAGCGGCAACAAATCATCAAGCCTTGCCGAGTGCAACCCGATCACGCTGCCTTGATGCGTTCGACCGGTCCTTGACGTCTTCAGGTGGCGGCTTGCTGCCGGCTTTTGGTTCTTGGCCGTCTTTGGTCTCTCAGGCAATCCAGGAAACGGCTGCCCAAAGGCGACCGTAGCTCCCTCTATCATGGAATGCATTCGTGGAGGAAAAATGATGCGGGGCGCGGATTGGGCTTCGCAAACCGTGATTCGGACGGTGACGTCGCACAGGGTTGTTGTACGGGCGAATCGCCTTGCGGCCAGTGGGCGTCTGCGCTTGGCATGCGGTTGCGTGAAAGTTGACTGGGCAGGCATCTTAAATGTTGACTAGTATACTCATGTTTCATAGTCACCGGGCAGTGGTCACTGGAGACCAACCCCCGAAAAGCAGGGCCGGCCGCATTGCAGAGAGACCAAGAGCCCCAGTCGAGAGCCGCGCCCGATCATTTGCGCAGCCGAATGACCCGGCGCCAGGCGCTCGGGCTTTTTACGCTGCCGTTCGCCGGCATGGGGTCCTCCACGGCTGAAGCCCGTCCGTTGCGCATCGTCTGCCTGGATGACGGGTTGACCGAGACCTTGCTCATGCTCGGTGTCAGCCCGGTCGCCATTGCCGATCGGGAGGTCTGGGAGAAATGGGTGGTCGAGCCGCGGCTGCCGCCCGACATTGCCGATCTCGGCACGTTGCTCGAGCCCAATCTCGAATTCCTGCAGCAGCTCAGGCCCGACATCATCCTGTCCATGCCGTATCTCGACGGCATCAAGCCGCTGCTCGAACGCGTGGCTCCAGTGACGACGATCGGGCTCTATACCGAGGCCGGGCAGCCCTATCGGCGCGCGCTCGAGGCGACGCGCCAGCTCGCCGGGCTTGTCGGCAAGGAAAGCGAAGGCGAGGCGCTGATCGCGGCGACAGACGCGTATCTTTTGGAGGTTCGCCAGCAACTGGCGCCGCTTTCGGCACGGCCGATCTATGTCGTCAGCTTCCTGGACCCCCGCAATGTGCGCGTCTACGGCGCAAAGAGCCTGTTTCAGGAGGTGTTCGACCGCATCGGGCTCAGCAACGCGTGGACGGCCGAGACCAACTATTGGGGGTTTTCGACCGTGGGCATCGACGGGCTGGCGACATCCAGCGATGCGCGCCTCGCCTATCTCGAACCCTTGCCTGAGGGCGCCGGCGGCACGCTGACCGAAAGTCCGGTCTGGAATGCCATGCCCTTCGTGCGCAACCGCTCGATCATGCGCCTTCCTGCCGTCCTGATGTTTGGCGCGCTTCCATCCGCGAGCCGTTTTGCCCGGGTCCTGGCATCGGCGATGACCGCGGAGGCCGCCCATGGCTGAGGATGCTGCCATTGCCCAAAGGGGGAAGCCTGCGTCGGCCGGCCGGGCCCCCGTGTGGAGCTTTTCCAGCAATCAGCCGGTAGGCGCGATCCTGCTTTGCGCGGTGCTGCTCGCGGCTGCGGCAGCGGCAACCGTCTCGAACCTCACCGTGCAACTGCCATCGGCGCTCTGGCTCCAATCGCTCGCCGCTCCCGACATCGCTGACATGCGGCAGGTGCTCGTCCACTATGCCTTCCTGCCCCGTCTTGCGATCAGCCTTTTGTGCGGTGCGGCGCTCGGGCTTGCCGGAACTGTCCTGCAGCAGGTTCTGCGCAACCCGCTCGCCTCGCCTGAAACCGTCGGCGTCTCGGCCGGTGCCTATCTGGCGCTGGCACTGGCGACGCTTCTGTCACCGTCCCTGCTTGCCTTCGGCCGCGAATGGGTGGCGCTGGCCGGCGCATTTATGGCCCTTGCCGCCGTCATCGCTCTGTCCTGGCACAAGGGCCTGTCGCCGCTTTCGGTGGTGCTGGCGGGGCTTGTGGTCAGCCTCTATGCCGGCGCCATCGGTGCCGCTCTCATCGTGCTGCGGCATGAATGGCTGGCCAGCCTGTTCATTTGGGGCGCCGGTTCGCTCGGCCAGCAGGACTGGTCGACGACGCTGTGGCTTTTGCCACGCATCGGCACTGCTGCGCTTGCGATCTTCTTCATGGTGCGGCCCCTGACCCTGCTTGGCCTCGACGATGAAGGCGCGCGCAGCCTTGGCGTGCCGCTCGGCGCCTATCGCTTCGCCGGACTGGCGGCCGCCGTCGCGCTGATCGCGTTTGTCGTTGCCGCTGTCGGCGTCATCGGCTTCGTCGGCCTGGCCGCGGCGACGCTCGCGCGCATCGGCGGTGGCCGGCGGCTTGGCCAACAGCTGGTGATGGCGCCGCTGATCGGCGGCGCGTTGCTGTGGGCCGCCGATCAAGGCGTGCAGATCGCCACCGGGCCGCAAGGCGACCTGCTGCCGACCGGAGCGATCACAGCACTTCTCGGTGCGCCGCTGCTGCTCTGGCTGCTGCCGCGCCTTGCGCTTGGCTCGGAAGCCCCGACCTTGATGGCCGTGCGCCTGCCGCGCGCAAGCCGGCCCGGCCTTGTTCTGATGGCACTCGGCCTGGCTCTGCTTCTGCTGCTCGGGCTGGCCCTGCTCTATGGACCGGGTCCGCATGGCTGGACCTTCGCCTTCGGCGACGAGCTGCAGCCTTTGCTGTCGTGGCGGTGGCCCCGCGTGCTTGCCGCGCTGAGTGCCGGGGCGATGCTGGCGCTTGCCGGGCTGATGATGCAGCGGCTGACCGGCAATCCGATGGCCAGCCCCGAAGTGCTGGGCATCAGTGCCGGTGCCGCCCTTGGCATGATGGTGGCGCTGTTTGCGCTCGTCAATGCCGGGCGCCCGGTTCAGACGGCGGCGGCAACGATCGGCGCCTTCGCCGCTTTGCTGGTGACGCTGGCGATCGGCCGTCGTGCCGCCTATGCGCCGGAGCGGCTGCTGCTTGCCGGCGTTGCCCTGACGGCCTTGTTCGACGCGCTGATCCTGGTGCTCACCGCGACCGGCGATCCTCGCGCCATGCTGCTGCTCAACTGGCTGACCGGTTCGACCTATGGCGTCGATGTCGGTGACGCCCTGCTGACCGGTGGTATCGCGGTCTGCCTCTTCGCGCTCGCGCCTTTCTTCATGCGCTGGCTCGACATCCTGCCGCTCGGCTCCGCCGCCGTTCAGGGCCTTGGCATCAACCTGAAGAGGGCGCGGCTTCTCGTGCTGCTGGCCGTCGCGGCACTCACCGCGGCTTCGACGCTGATCGTCGGTCCGCTGACCTTCATCGGCCTTATGGCGCCGCATCTTGCTCGTCGCCTTGGCCTTTCCCGTGCGCTGCCGCAGGCCATTGGCGCGGTGCTCGCCGGCGCGCTGATCATGGTCGCCGCCGACTGGGTGGGCCGGATCGCCATCTTCCCGCGCCAGATCCCGGCCGGTCTCGTCGCCACGTTGATCGGCGGCCCGGTGCTGATGTGGCTGCTGCGCCGCCGCTGACCGTTTTGCCTGGAGATATCCATGTCCAAGATATCCATGTCCAACGCGACGCCAGCCCTGATCGCCAACACGGCGGTCCACGATCTTGTTCCGGCGCAGGGCGGCGCGCCCTGGCGGATATTCCTGCATGTGCCGTCCGGGCCGGTGCCCGAGGCCGGCTGGCCGGTCCTCTACATGACCGACGGCAACGCCGTCATCGGCACGGCGGTCGACGCCATGCGCGCGCAGGCCTTCTATCCCACGGGCACCAATGTCGGCTGGGGCGTCATCGTCGCCATCGGCTATCCCGTCGACGGCGCCTATGATCCGCTGCGCCGCTCATGGGATCTCGGCCCGCCGCCAGGCAAGACCTACCCGCCCTTCCACGAAGGCACGTCCGAAGTCCGGACCGGTGGGGCAGGGAAATTCCTTGCTTTCATCGAGGATGAGCTGAAGCCGTGGGTCGCCAGCCGGGTCACGGTCGATGCCAGCCGCCAGGCGCTTTACGGCCATTCTTTCGGTGGCCTGTTTGCGCTCTACGCCCTGTTCACGCGGCCTTCTTCCTTTCAGACCTGGATCGCGGCGAGCCCCGCCATCTATTGGGAAGAGCGTGCCATCGACCGCTTTCTCGAAGCCTTCGAGGCCGCCATTCCCGATGGTTTGGCGGCGACCTTGATCCTGTCGGCCGGCGAGTACGAGACCGAGAAGCTGGCGCCGTTCCAGATTGGCGCCGAGGACGAGGAAAAGCGCCTGAAGCAGAAAAAGGTGACACGCACCGACGCATTCGCGCGGGCAATGGCGCAGCGTCTTGACGCTCTCCCGGGCGTGCGCGCCAGTTTCGAACTGCATGCCGGCGAGAACCACATGTCGATCCTGCCGGTCACCGTCAATCGCGCGGTGCAGGCGGCGTTTGCGGTGAGGAGGGACGCCGCCCTTTGCTGAACGCCGCAGCAAGACGGTCGGCGCTGTCATTCCTGTGAAGGGGAGGCGCTCAATCGGCGGTAGGAGACGCCGCCGAAGTTTGCCGTCACAAAATCCGTGACGGACATCTTGCGCTTGCCTCCGTCGCTGCAGGCGTAAACCGGCCAACCGGCATCGCTGCATTCGCTGGCAGCGCAGATGCGCGCCAGGCAGTTGCCGATAGTCAGCCGGAAGCCGCCCTTGCCGGCGAAGCCTTGCAACAGGCTGCCGTCCGCCGAGCGCCATGTCCGCGCACGGAATTCCGCCCGCAAAAGCAGTGGTTCGAGAGGGACCGCAAGGTTGTTTTCGCCGGCACGCCCTGCGAGCTGCAGACGGAAGCGCGCCATTGCGGTCGCGTATGCAGTCACAAGATCGGCTTGGCGAAAATAGGCGGTTGCCAGGCTTGGGCGGTCAAGCAGATGAGACGTCCACTCGCCTGCCCCTACCGGCCTCACCAAGGCAACAAAGGCAAGAAAGGCAAGAAAGGCAAGAAAGGCGAAGCAAGCTCGTGACATTTCCAGCAGCCATATCTGTCTCGGCGTGCCGGTTTGCCCCCCGGTTGCCCTCCCATAACATCCCGCCAATCGGCGCCCGGCGCAAGCCGCTTGCTAAGGCAGTTCAGAAGGCCGCCGAGCAAGGGATCCTGGAGCCGAAGACGGTGACCCGCATCGACGAACCTGTGCGGGCGATCGCGAGAGGGTGGCGGTGTTTGCGGCAAGGGATCTTGACCAGCCCAGGGTTTCCTAGCCGATGCGAGCCGGCGGCAGCTCGAACAAAGTGGCGCCGTTCTCCCGGCCGCGCTCGACATAGCCGATGACGCCGAACCATCTTGCGACATCCGGCCCCTGGAGCCAACTGCGCGAATGGATGGCGAGGTTGCCGGCGAGCGCCTGGATATGCCTGATATGCCGCTTGCAGAAACGGACGGTCGTGGCCCGGAAGAAGTCCTCCCGTGCGGCGAACAGCGTGTCGGCGGCGTCGCTGTTCTCATGCCAGGCGATGATCGCCACGGCCTTGTCACCCTCGACAAGCGCGTGCGCGCGGCCCTCCTTCAAATTCATCATAAGGTTGTCGTAGGCGATCTTGCTGTCCTTGCCGGCAGCGACGTATTCGTCCGACATCCGCTTGGACAGACCGCGAAAGACATCCTCCAGATCCCCAAGCGTTGCTGCGCGTGCTCTCATTTCTCCTCCTGACGCCCCAAGGGAAGTTTGCCCTACGGCTGAGGGGTCGCCAAGCAAATTGAATCCCGATGTGACGCGATGGGAGCAAAGTTGTTTCGCGCGGTTGCGATGATTTGAGTCCTAACTTGAGGTCTTGGAAATGGAGCTACAGGCCAAACGGGCTAGCCGTTCGTCCCCAAGCTGCCCAGAACAAAACCCTGGACCTCGGAAATTCGACCGCGCCACCAATTACCGTCTTCAACTGGAAATTGGGGCGCTGGGACCGAAGTAGATATGGACATCCTTTAAGTGAATGTAGTTCGGCGGAATTTTCGGCCCATCAGGGTCGGTCTTTGGTGTGTAGATTTCCCCGTATTGCGCGTACGACGCTTGAATATCAGCAACAAATTCCGGAGAGGCATCCTTAAAGCCCCTAGCAAACCTTGCCCCAAATTCGTCAAAATATTTCTTACCAGAGACCAAAGTGCCAGAAACAAGAGCGCCGCCAACTGTGAGCGTATTCCGATGCTAAGTTCCGCGTTGGTTGCCAAATCCACCAGATTCTGAAGGAACCAATCCTTTTCATTAGGCAGAAAGGCCAAACGGTCTTCTGTCGTTCTGCCCAAAGATTTTGAACTTTCTTCCAAAGTCTCCGAATCCGGCATGATTCTCTCCCTTTTTATTGAGAACGCCATGAACCATGAACTGGTGCAGATTTCAATCTGCCAAAGAAATCCGATGGGGCGAACTGTAGATCGGAGGGACGCCTAAGCCTTGAAATCGTCAAGAAACATACGGCGCGAACTTCGTTACCATCGTCAGCGCTACCGCTGGTGTTGGACTTCTTTTGTGGCGATGGTGGCGCACTCGTCGGCTCCGCAATTAGGCGAGTAAGGTCAACGTGGCTGCGATGAAGACGGACCGCCACACTGGACGTAGCCAACCTTTTGATATAAGGGCGCTTTTATCGATTGTGGGTTTGTTCACGTCTTTCCGAGCCCGCCGTGTCAAGCGTTTTAGTTGCACTCTTTGCCTGACTGAGCCGCCAAGATCACGGCTAAATCAGTTTGCTAATCGACGCGTCGCTGGTACCGTCTATGCACATTTAGTGATCGAGCAACATCCGCACGCTAAATACGTTTAAGTTAGTTCCGACAAAACAACACCTAACGCGCAACCTCCCGTGCGATCGGAGAAGCTATGACCGTCACCATCGATCTCGCCCAGATTTTAGGTGTAATCGCTAGCATCATCGCCATCATCGGTGGCGTTGTCGCCTTCGCCCGCTTCATCAAATGGTGGTGGAAGCGCCCGCTGGACCCGGCAGAATGAAGCTGTCGCTCTCGTTCATCTTAGCGCAATTGTCTTCAGCCGTGATGCTGGGGGAAAATGGCCAGCAAGCTTAACCAGGGGCACTGCTCGCACCCGTCGCATTTTACGCCCACGGATCAGCGCGGATGAAACTTGGCGTCGCCGTGTTGATTACAGCCTCTTTCCCTTTATCGTCCCGAATATGGACGACCGTACCTTGCTGGCTCACCACGGTACAATACTCGTACAGTTCGCCATCGCCATCAACCCATGCGAAACGGTACTTCTCGCCCTCTGCAAACATAGTCTTTCCTCCCTCCTAGGCCGTTCGCTTCCCGCCATTCGAATATCTCCACCTGACGCTCGTTGCCGGAGGTCGATCAAGCTATCGCACCGAAGCTTTACACCACGACGCCGGACAGGATGAAGCCGCCACCGATTACCACAGTCAACAACTAATTGAAGGGTCCACTAGCCAGAGTCACTCTTGTAACTAAGAGACGTTTCAGCCGCCCCGTACTACTTTCGAAACGGAAAGCGGTCAAACGTATCTCACCTTCTGCAGCAAGCCTATCTCGTGCATTACTTTGTAGGCTGTGTGTGATCATTTGAACAGTAAGGAAATCTCGGCAGGTCTCTGCCAATTCAAACGGTATCGGCCTCCGTTCCTCTTGCACGTAAATCCGACCGCGAAAGGTATTGATGTTGTAGCTGCTGACCCTGCCAACCAATTCGATGGGGTGTTCAACTTGGGTCGTAAGCCGCACGTAATCGTATGTCTCAGCGTCGAGTGTTGCGATCTCATGCACGTCGCGCCGATAAATGGATGATATATCAGCACGAGAAGCTGTTCTAGATCCATGGATCGGTCTGTGCATGTCCTTCACGGAGCTTTCAGTTTTTTCGACCAGGGAATCAAGTTGAGATTCGGTAAGCTTCGGAGCGATGGGACGCCGCTGGCGTTGGAGTTCTTCATATTGCTGGCCCAAGGTGCTGTCGAAATCGACATGAAAACCGAGGCTTTCGCTGATTACATAGTCGTAGGCAGACACAACGAGGTTTCCTAAGACAGTGTCGCGAGGTGCAGTCGCCAGTTGGTGGGCGCCGGCCGCAATCATCGCCACAGTGGTTACGACCTTCCAGCTGCCGGGCTCGGGCGACTTGATCAAAATTCGGGCGCCACGTAGATACGGTGCTTGAACGATGATCTCGCCATTAAGCACCAAGTGCGTAGTAAGCGCGAGCGATCGCTGAAACCCCGTCAGAGCGTCTGCGGCATCATAGAAATCAAGTTGGTTTTCGTCCGCATCGTTGCCGGAAAATGATAATGCAAATTTCACATTGATACTCACAGAAACCCCTCCATGCCGCCGCCATATCGCGTCGATCTGCCGAGTGTTGCAGGAAACCTGCGGAAATCAAGGAAACTCAGTTGCAAAATGAGACTGCTGCAAAATAACACAGCATAGAGAGTCAGCTAACGACCAGTTAGTGCCGCTATAGCTTGCTTTTCTTTGAGTAAAAAATGGTGCCCAGAGGCGGATTCGAACCACCGACACGCGGATTTTCAGTCCGCTGCTCTACCAACTGAGCTATCTGGGCCTGTTCCGGCAAACGAAAACTCGCAGGCCGGAATTCATCGAGGCGCCGTGGGCGCCCCTTGAAAGCGCGTGGGTTATAGCACGGGAATTCGGCCTGTCCAGCGCCTAGGTGGCGATTTCAGGCAGGAAAAGCGATGCCGTGCGGCGCCCGGGTTTCCATGCCGCTTGTGGGCCGGAATCGCGCACGGCATGGCACGATCCGGCCTTCGCCATTCTTGTCCGTGCCGCTATTGCAGGCTGAAACGCCGTGACATGTCTTTTAGCCGGGGCGGTCGAGGCGCAGCAATGCTCGCGGCACCGGGCGCCCGCAAGTCGCCATCGCCTATCTGGCGCCGGTCACGCCGCGGCGAAAATCGGAAGGCGACATGCCGGCGAGCTTGCGGAACGACTTGTTGAAGGCGCTGAGCGAGCCGAAACCCGAATCCATGGCGACACGCAGCACATTGGCGTCCTGATGCATCAAAAGCGCCTGCGCATAGCTCAGCCGCAACAGGTTCACATACTCATTGAGCGTCATGCCGGTGGATTTCTTGAACAGGCTCATGGCGTATTTGGGATGGATGTCGGCGGCCGCGGCGATGTTCACGCAATCGATGTCATAGAGGAAGTTTTCGGCGATGAAATCGCACATGCGTCCGACATTCCGCGACGATTGCTGGTCAAAGGGGCTGCCTGTTTCCTGATCGGTCGGAGTTGCGGATACCAGCCGATAGGGCTCGAACCGCACTCGCTCCAGCCGCAGCAGCAATTCGTTGACGGCATGTTCGGCCTTGGCCTGGTCGCCGGACCGGGCGTAGCGGTTCCAGCGCTCGAAATTATGGTTGTCGGACTGGTCGGTGGCTGATGTCACCAGTGTTGCGCCCGTCATCAGCCGGTGCCTTATATCCGTGGGCAGGTGCAGCCGGAAGAAATGCACCAGCGGCAGATGCGCTCCGGCATAGATGGCGTCGTCGGACAAATCGTCCATCTGGTGCGGCAGGCCACCCCAGAACAGGCACATCTCGCCGGCCGAAAGCGAAATCTCGTGGTCGTTCATGCGGTAATGCACGCTGCCGCGCACGATGAAATTAACCTCGACCTGGGCGTGCCAATGCGGCTTGAGCATCACCAACGGATTGGTGTGAAACATCTGCAGGAGCAGCGGCAGGCCTTCCACGCTGCTGGCCCCAGGCTGGTAGAACGGCCGTTCAGGCATCTTACTTTCCGCCAATTTCATATTCCCTTTGACGGCGACAGGCCTTGCCCGGTGCATAGTCTAGCCACGCTCACAGTGAGAGAGCAAATGAAATGGGAGGATTTCAATGCGCATCACAATGACCTGCGCCGCGCTCGCGCTTGCCCTGGGCTCAGCCCCGGCCTTCGCGCAATCCGGCGAAATCACCATCTGGAGCTGGAATGTCGCGGCTTCATCGCTGAAAGCGACCATTGCCGGCTTCAACAAGCAATTTCCCGACGTCAAGGTCACGGTCCAGGATCTCGGCAACCAGCCGACTTACGACAAGTCGATCGCCGGCTGCGCCGCCGGCGGCGTCGGGCTGCCTGATGTCGTCACCATCGAGAACGGCGAGGCCGAGAATTACTGGAGCCAGTTCCCCGACTGCTTCGTCGACCTGCATACGCTCGGTTACACAGCCGACGACCAGAAAAAATTCCCTGATTTCAAGCGCACCGAGTTGGAAGTGGGCGACAAGGCCTACGCGATGCCGTGGGATTCCGGCCCGGTGGCCGCCTTTTATCGCCGCGACTTCTACGAAAAGGCCGGCGTCGATCCGGCTTCGATCAAGACCTGGGACGATTTCATCGCCGCCGGCAAGAAAATCCAGGCCGCCAATCCTGGCGTCTCGATGACCAATGCCGATTTCAATGGCGACTCGGAATTCTTCCGCATGATCTCCAACGAACAGGGCTGCGCCTATTTCTCCGAGGACGGACAATCGATCACGGTCAACCAGCCCAAATGCATCGATGCCATGACCAAGGTCAAGGAGATGAAGGACGCCGGCATCATCTCGTCGGCCGACTGGGGCACCAAGATCACCAACAACACCGCCGGCACCGTCGCCACCCAGATCTATGGCGGCTGGTATGAGGGCACCATTCGCACCGAATCTGCCGGCGAAAACGGCAAATGGGGCGTCTATCTGATGCCGAGCCTCACCGCCGACGGGCCGCGCGCCGCCAATCTCGGCGGGTCCTCGCTGGCCATCACCTCGGCTTCCAAGAACAAGGAGGCTGCCTACGCCTATCTGAAATACACGCTCGGAACCAATGAAGGCCAGATCACGATGCTGAAGGAGTTCGGCCTGGTACCGTCCCTGGTCTCGGCACTCGACGATCCCTATGTCGCGCAAGGCCTATCTTACTGGGGCGGCCAGGCGGTATGGAAGGACATTCTCGGCACCTTGCCGAAGGTTGTTCCGAGCCGCGGCACGCAGTTCCAGAGCGACGCCGAAATCATCGTCCGCGCCGTGCAGACCAAGTATCTGGCCGGCGGCTATCCGGACGCCAAGGCGGCGCTCGACGATGCCGCAAGCCAGATCGCGGCGGCGACCGGACTGCCCGTCAAATCTTGATCACCGCTTCTCCTTCTCCCCTTGTGGGAGAAGGTGGATCGGCGCGATAGCGCCGAGACGGATGACGGGTGCTCCAGGGGAGTGAGACGTTTGCGTTCCTTGGAACACCCCTGATCCGTCGCCTTCGGCGACACCTTCTCCCACAAGGGGAGAAGGGAAGACCCAGGCGACGGCGTGAAACAACAAGCGGTACAAGGAGGAGCAAGATGCGCAATCGTAACGCCACGGCCTATCGCTTCCTCACGCCCTATCTGCTGATCTTCGCGATCTTCTGGGTGTGGCCGATCATCAGCTCCTTCATGATCTCCTTCCAGGCGACGCGCACCGTGCCGTGGCGGTTCGCGCCGAGCTTCAACTGGGGCCGGTTGATCGGCGATCCGGCCTTCTTCAACGCCCTGAAGAACACGCTGCTCATCCTGGTCATCCAGGTGCCGGTGATGATCTCGCTGGCGCTCGTCATGGCGGTGCTTTTGAACTCGCCGCTCTTGAAGGCGCGTGGCCTCTACCGCTTCGCCTTCTTCGCCCCGGTCGTGGTCGGCGAGGTTGCCTATTCGGCGGTGTTCCGGCTGATGTTCAACCTCGATTTCGGCATCATCAACAAGCTCCTGAACAGCGTCGGCCTGCCCAAGATCGACTGGTTCTCCAACGTCACGCCGGCGATGGCGCTGATCATGATCGCGGTGACCTGGCGCTGGGCCGGTTACAACGCCATCATCCTGCTCGCCGGCATGCAGTCCATTCCCGAAGACGTCTACGAGGCGGCGACGCTCGACCGCGTCAGCAAGCTCAAGCAGTTCTTCTATATCACCCTGCCGTTGCTGAAGCCGGTCATCGTGTTCTGTCTCGTGCTGTCGATCATCGGCACCATGCAGCTGTTCACCGAGCCCTTCCTGATCACCGAGCGCGGCGGGCCGGGCGGCGGCACGGAGACGCTTGGCCTGCTGCTTTACCGCCAGGGCTTTCGGTCGCTCAACTTCGGCTACGCCTCGGCCGTCGCCTACACCATGGCCGGGCTGGCGATCGCCATCACGCTGGCGCAGCTGTGGCTGACGAGGGAACCGAAATGAGTTCGCGCTCCTCCGCCAGGCTGGGACGCAGCATCGCTCTGCATCTGTTCCTGACGCCGCTGGCGCTGATCTGGCTGTTTCCGCTGTGGATGATGGTGGTGTTCTCGACCATGCCCGACAACGGCATCTTCAGCCCCGGCATCGAGCTTTTGCCGCACGGCAATTTCATCGACAATTTCAACAATCTGCAGCGTGACACGAACTTCGTCGGCGCCATCGGCATTTCGGTCTCGGTGGCGGTGACCTACACCATCCTGTCGGTGCTGCTGACGTCGATGGCCGGCTGGGCGCTGGCCCGCTACCAGTTCTTCGGCAAGGGCGCGGTTGTCGCCATCATACTGGGCACCATAACGCTGCCCTATGCGGTCGTGCTGATCCCGCAGTTCATCATGGTGGCGCGCGACTTCAAGCTCGCCAACACCTGGGTGGCGCTGATCGTTCCGCCGCTGTTCAATTCGCTCGGCGTGCTGTTCATGCGGCAGAGTTTTTCGATGATGCCGGACGACCTCTTCGATGCGGCGCGCGTCGAGGGCGTGAAGGAGTGGCGCATCTTCCTCTTTGTCGCGCTGCCTTTGGCGCGGCCGATGCTGGCCGCACTCGCCATCATCCTGTTCCTCGCCTCCTGGAACAATTATCTGTGGCCGCTTTTGATCAATAGCCAGCCTGGTTCGATGACGGCGCCGGTGGCGCTCGGTACGCTGATCGGCCTCACCAAGGTGTCATGGGGCGGCATCATGGCGGGCGCCGTAATGCTGACGGTGCCGATGCTGGTCGTCTTCGTGCTGCTGCAGCGCCATTTCATCGCCGGCATTGCCGCCGGCGCGGTCAAGTAAGGGGCAGCATGGCAACGGTCACGCTCACCAATGTCGTCAAGCGCTTCGGCGTCTTCGAGGTCGTCCATGGCGCCAGCATGGACATCAAGGACGGCGAGTTCGTCGTCTTCGTCGGCCCCTCCGGCTGCGGAAAATCGACGCTGCTCAGGATGATCGCCGGGCTCGAGGACATCAGCGGCGGCGAGATCGCCATCGGCGGCAAGGTGGTCAATGATGTCGAGGCGGCCGAACGCGGCATCGCCATGGTGTTCCAGTCCTACGCGCTGTATCCGCATATGAGCGTCGAACAGAACCTCTCTTTCGGCCTGCGCATGACCGGCAATCCAAAAGCCGACACCGAACGGCGGGTGAAGCGGGCGTCCGAGATCCTGCGCATCAGCGAATTGATGGACAGGCGCCCGAAAAAACTCTCAGGCGGCCAGCGCCAGCGCGTCGCCATCGGCCGCGCCATCGTGCGCGAACCGCAGGTGTTCCTGTTCGATGAGCCGCTCTCCAATCTGGACGCCGAATTGCGCGTCCAGATGCGCGTCGAGATCTCCCGGCTTCACAAGGAACTGGGCACGACAATGATCTATGTCACCCACGACCAGACGGAGGCGATGACGCTCGCCGACAGGATCGTCGTGATGCGCGCCGGCCATATCGAGCAGATCGGCCGGCCACTCGATCTCTACGACAACCCCGACAATCAGTTCGTCGCCGGCTTTGTCGGCTCGCCGAAGATGAATTTCATCAAAGGCCGGGTTGTCGGGCACGATGCACGTGGCGTTGTGGTCGAACTGGCGGGCCAGGAGAAGACCCGCATCACGCAACCGCTGACTGGCACTGCGCCCGAAATAGGCAGCCCAAAAATCGGCAGCAAGGTCATTGTCGGTGTGCGGCCCGAACATTTCGGCAATGCCGGAGAAGGCGACGCCGACCTTGTGGTTGCCATCGACGTGATCGAGCACCTGGGCGGCACAAGTTTCCTCTATGCCAGAACGGCCAACGGTGACGACGTGGTGATCCAGCGTGACGCGGCAAAGGTCCCCGACACGTCCGAGATCACCGTTTCCATCCGCAAATCCTACCTGTTCGACGAAAAAGGACTGCGGCTGCGCTGACCGCCAGCCCTTTCCAGCCTTCAAGGAGAATGACAATGACCGCAACCACGCCCATTCGCTGGGGCATTCTCGGCCCGGGCAGCATCGCCCAGTCCTTTGCCGGTGGCGTGGCCGCTTCGGACACCGGCAAGCTGGTCGCCATCGGCGCACGCAATCCCGCCAAGCCGGGGCTTGCCGAGCGTTTTCCCGGTGCCCGTATCCTCGACGGCTACGACGCGCTGCTCGCCGACCCCGACATCGACGCCGTCTACATTTCGATACCGCATCCAGACCATGCGCAATGGGCAATCAAGGCGGCCGAGGCCGGAAAGCATGTGCTGTGCGAAAAGCCGCTGGCGCTGACCGCCTTCGAGGCCGACGCCATGATGCATGCCGCGCGCAAGGCCGGCACATTCCTCGGCGAAGCCTTCATGTACCGGTTGCACCCGCAGACCAAGAAGCTGGTGGAGCTGATCAGGTCCGGCGTCATCGGCGAGATCAGGATGATCAAGTCGAGCTTCGGTTTCGCCATGCCGGGCTTCATGCCGCAGCACCGGCTCTATGCCAACGATCTCGCCGGCGGCGGTATTCTCGATGTCGGCGGTTATCCCGTCTCGATGGTCCGGCTGATTGCCGGTGCGGCCGTCGGAAAGCCCTTCAGCGAGCCAGACAAGGTGGTCGGCACCGCCCATCTGGGCCAGTCCGGCGTCGACGAATGGGCCTCCGCGCTGCTGCATTTCCCCGACGGCATTGTCGCTGAAGTCTCCTGCAGCATCTCGCTCAACCAGGACAATGTCCTGCGCATCCTGGGCACAAGGGGCCGCATCGAAGTGCCGGACTTCTGGTTCGCCGGCGGCAACCGCGATGTCGGTCTCGGCCGGATAGACGTCATCGCCTCCGATGGTACGCGCCAGACCATCAGCGTCGACGAGAAGCGCCATGTCTATTCCTTCGAGGTCGACGCAGCCGGCGAGGCGATCCGCGCCGGCGGCCAAGAATTCGCCTGGCCGGGCATGGCGTGGGCGGAAAGCCTCGGCACCTTGCGTGTGCTGGACAAATGGCGGACGGCAGCCGGCCTCGAATACGGGATCGAGAAGGCCGAGCAGCGCACCAACACCATCTCCGGCCGGCCGCTACGGTCCGGCGGCACGGCGGTCGCCAAGCGCACCATTCCTGGCCTGTCGAAGCCGGCATCGGTGGTGGCGCTCGGCTTCGAGGATTTCCGTACGTTTTCCTCAGGTTCGATCCTGCTCGATGCCTTTTTCGAGGCCGGCGGCAATCTCTTCGATACCGGCTATGTCTATGGCGGCGGCTATACCGAGAAGCTGCTTGGCGAATGGTTGAAAAACCGTGGCGTGCGCGCGCAATCGGTAGTCATCGCCAAGGGCGCGCACTCGCCGCTGTGCTATCCTGATGTGATCGGCAAGCAGCTCGACCAGACGCTCGAACGCCTGCAGACCGATCATGTCGATGTCTACTTCATGCACCGCGACAATCCGGATGTGCCGGTCGGCGAATTCGTCGATGCGATGGATCGCGAGGTCAAGGCCGGCCGCATCCGCGGCCCGTTCGGCGGTTCGAACTGGACGATGGAACGCCTGGATGAGGCAATTGCCTACGCCGAACGCACCGGCAAGCAAAAGCCCGGTGCGCTGTCCAACAATTTCTCGCTGGCCGAAATGCTGGAGCCGATCTGGGCTGGCTGCGTCACGTCCTCCACGGACGCGTGGAAGGCCTGGCTGACATCCAGGCAGATGCCGAATTTCGCCTGGTCGAGCCAAGGGCGCGGCTTCTTCACCGATCGGGCGGGTCGCGACAAGCAAGACAATGAGGAACTGGTGCGGGTCTGGTACTCCGAGCGGAATTTCGGCCGCCGCGATCGGGCGATCGAACTTGCCGCGAGACTGGGCAAGAGCCCGATCCATATTGCGCTGGCCTATGTGCTCGCTCAGCCCTTCCCCTCCATCCCGCTGATCGGGCCACGCACGCTGGATGAACTGGACGACAGCCTGCGCGCTCTCGACATCACGCTTTCGCAAGCCGATCTCGAATGGCTGGACGGCGGCAGCCTGCGCGCTGCCTAGTTGGCTGCCTGTTTAACCGTGGCGGCGTCAGGTCTCGTCATCGAACGCCCTGACGCCGCGCCTGGCCGGAGTCCGCAAATTCGCGTACATGCCTGTGGTGCGGAATTGGCTCGGTGTGATGCCGTAGCAGCGGCGGAAGACCTTTGAAAAATAGTTCGCTTCCTCGAAGCCGCATAGGATGGCGACCTCCTTCACCGGCAAAAAATCCGCTTTGGTCAGCAGCTTCGCCGCGCGTTGCAGGCGCTGCTGCAGCACGAACTCGGCCGGAGGCAGGCCTTCGCTCTCGGCGAAACAGCGTGAGAAATGGGCTCGGCTGAGGCCGCTGATCTGGACCAGGTCCGCCACCGGCAGCGGCTTGTCGAGATTGGCGTTGATGTGATCGATGACCGGCTGCATGGCGCTTAGTTTTTCGGCGAAGGCATGGGAACCGAAGACATCGTCATAGAGCGCCATCGCAGCCTCGTAGGCTATCGCGGAAGCAGCACCCGGCGAAGCGGCGCCTTTGATCAGGCGCAGGCTGCAATCGGCAAGATGATCGATTGTCGCCGGCTGCAGCCGAAATACAGGACCCGAGACGCTGAGGATCGACTTGTGGATGCGCAGCGCTTCCTCGCCGTTCATCGAAATCCAGAAATATTCCCAGCGCTCATCTCCAGCCAGCCAGTAGCGGTGGTTGTGCGGCACCAGCACCAGCAATGTGTCGTTCTTCTGCAAGCGGTAGTTGCGGTTTTCGTAGCGCAGCCGGCCAGTCCCGCTGATTGTGTGCTGGAGCACGGTGAACGGTGTCTGACCGCGCTTGCGGCCGTCCCAGTCGTAGATTTCGTCCTCGCGCACTTCGTAGCCCGTGCTCGTCGGCATGGCGTGCAGGCGCTGGCGGCCGCGCGGCAGCGAGATCGTGCGCATGGACTGCCCGTGTTCTATCAAATCATGCAGCACAAAATTACCCCTGAAAGCATAATCCTTCTCTGGTCGCGCCCGCGAATAAGCGCATAATCCCCATCGAAAAGCGAGAGAGATCCGCAGTCAAGGAGCGGACAGGGAGGTTGGCGAGCCGGATTCCGGCTTGTCCTGCATACATGTCGCGGCATGTGGCTACAGCCTCCATTGTCATTCCTTGCCTGCAATTCGAAATGGAATGAGGTGCGGCTGATGAGTTTCAAAATCGCTATCATCGGTGCCGGCAGCGTCGGCTTCACCAAGAAATTGTTCACCGACATCCTGTGCGTGCCCGAATTCAAGGACATCGAATTCGCGCTGACCGACGTCAGCGAGCACAATCTTCAGATGATCAAGGCGATCCTCGACAGGATCGTCGAGGCGAACAGGTTGCCGACCAGGGTGACGGCGACCACCGACCGCCGCAAGGCGCTCGAAGGCGCTCGCTACGTCATCAGCTGCGTGCGGGTCGGCGGCCTCGAAGCCTACGCCGACGATATCCGCATTCCCTTGAAATACGGCATCGACCAGTGCGTCGGCGATACGATCTGCGCTGGCGGCATTCTCTATGGCCAGCGCAATATTCCGGTGATCCTGGATTTCTGCAAGGACATACGCGAGGTCGCCGAGACGAACGTCAAATTCCTGAACTACGCCAACCCGATGGCGATGAACACCTGGGCGGCGATCGAATACGGCAAGGTCGACACTGTCGGGCTCTGTCACGGCGTCCAGCACGGCGCCGAGCAGATCGCCGAGGTGCTTGGCGCGAAGTCCACGCAGGAGCTCGACTATGTCTGTTCCGGCATCAACCACCAGACCTGGTTCATCGACCTGCGCCTCAACGGCCGCCCCATTGGCAAGGATGAACTGGTGGCCGCTTTCGAGGCGCATCCGGTCTATTCCAGGCAGGAGAAGCTGCGCATCGACGTCCTGAAGCGCTTCGGCGTCTATTCGACCGAAAGCAACGGTCATCTTTCCGAATATCTGCCCTGGTACCGCAAACGTCCCGACGAGATCACGCGCTGGATCGATATGTCCGACTGGATTCACGGCGAGACCGGCGGCTATCTCCGCTACTCCACCGAAACCCGCAACTGGTTCGAGACGGAATATCCGCAGTTCCTCGAAGCGGCGTCCAAGCCGATCGACCGCGAGAAACGCTCCAACGAGCATGCCAGCCACATATTGGAGGCGCTGGAGACCAACCGCGTCTATCGCGGCCACTTCAACGTCAAGAACAATGGGGTGATCACCAACCTGCCGCACGATGCCATCATCGAGTCGCCGGGCTTCGTCGACCGTTTCGGCATCAACATGGCCGCCGGCATCACGTTGCCGGAGGCTTGCGCCGCCACCTGCATCGCTTCGATCAACGTCCAGCGCATGTCGGTGCATGCCGCGATATCAGGCGACATCGATCTTCTGAAGCTCGCCGTGCTGCATGACCCGTTGGTCGGCGCGGTTTCGACGCCGGAGGAGGTTTGGCAGATGGTCGACGAAATGGTCGTCGCCCAGGCAGCCTGGCTGCCGCAATACGCCCATGCGGTTCCGGCCGCCAGGGAGCGGCTGTCGACATCCAAGGTGAAGACCCGCGAGTGGGCGGGCGCCGCACGGCGCAGCGTTCGCTCGATCGAGGAATTGCGCGCCGAAAAAGCCGCGCTGAAGCAAGCCGGCTGAAACGGGCCGGCTGAAACGGGCCGGCTGGAAATTCATGCGGTGATGGTGGATCCATGGGAGGCGGATCCACTGCCACGAAGCCGTTTGAATTCGAGGAGAGGCGGAGCGGGTGCAAACGCTCCGGACCAACAAGAGGGAGAGAGACAGTGAGGAATTTACGCAATATCGGCCTTGCTGCCGGACTGGCGCTGAGCGTCTCGGTCTCGGCACTCAGTGCATACGCTTCCGAGCCGACGGTTCCGCCGGCGCCGACACCGTTTCCCGCCGAAGGCAAGATCAATTATGTCGCGCGCGACTCCATTCTGGAGTTCAAGGCGCTTCCCGAATATCACGAGCCCGACTGGGTCACCGAGAAATACGTCAAGACCGGCAAGCTTCCGCCGGTGAAAGACAGGCTGCCGAAGGAGCCGCTGGTCTTCAAGACGGGCAATATGCAAGACGGCATCGGCGTCTATGGCGATACGATGCGCCACGTCATCGGCGGGCGGCCGGAAGGCTGGAACTACGGCGCCGGTCAGACGCAAGGCTGGGGCGGCATCGACATCGGCCTCTCCGAATGCCTGACGCGCACCGCCCCGCTGTTCCAGGTCGAGGCCAAGGACACCGAGCCGCTGCCGAACCTGGCCAGGAGCTGGGATTGGTCGAGCGATGGCCACAAGCTGACCATGCACCTCATCGAAGGCGCGAAGTGGTCGGACGGCGTGCCGTTCAATGCCGACGACGTCATGTTCTACTGGGACGACGAGGTCGTCGATCCCAACGTCTCGCCGCTGAACGGCGCCACGCCGGAAACCTTCGGCGTCGGCACGACGTTGAAGAAGATCGACGACTACACCGTCGAATGGACCTTCAAGGACGCCTTCCCCAAGCAGTACCTGTATGCCATGGCCTACGGCACCTTCTGTCCTGGTCCCGCGCACATCCTGAAGCCGCAGCATCCGAAATATTCGAAGAACACCTACGATCAGTTCAAGAATGCCTTCCCGCCGGAATTCATGAACATGCCGGTGATGGGCGGCTGGGTCCCGGTCGAATACCGGCCGGACGACATCATCGTCATGCGCCGCAATCCCTATTACTGGAAGGTCGACGAAAAGGGCAATCAACTGCCCTATCTCAACGAACTGCACTACAAGCTGTCGACCTGGGCCGATCGCGACGTCCAGGCGGTGGCCGGCGCGGCTGATTTTTCCAATCTGGAGCAGCCGGAAAATTTCGTCGCCTCGCTGAAGCGTGCGGCGGAGGCGAACGCGCCTGCCCGTCTTGCTTTCGGCCCGCGGCTCATCGGCTACAATCTGCGCTTTAATTTTTCCGCCAATGGCTGGGGCAATCCGGACGAACGCGGCCAGGCGATCCGCGAGCTGAACCGCAACGAGGATTTCCGCAAGGCCGTCACAATGGCGCTCGACCGCAAGGCGCTCGGCGACTCGCTGGTCAAGGGGCCGTTCACCGCCATCTATCCCGGCGGCTTGTCGTCAGGAACCAGCTTCTACGACCGCAATTCGACGGTCTACTACCCCTTCGACCTCGATGGCGCCAAGGCTGAACTCGCCAAGGCCGGCCTCAAGGATACGGACGGCGACGGCTTCGTGAATTTCCCTTCCGGCACCGCCGGCGGCAAGAATGTCGAGATCGTGATGCTGGTCAACAACGACTACACGACCGACAAAAGCCTTGCCGAAGGCGTCGTCGCCCAGATGGAAAAGCTCGGGCTGCGGGTCGTGCTCAACGGCCTCAACGGCACCCAGCGGGACGCTTCGCAATACTCCGGCCGCTTCGATTGGCTGGTCCGGCGCAACGAACAGGAACTGACCTCGGTGGTGCAGAACACCGTGCAGCTTGCCCCTGTCGGCCCGCGCACCAGCTGGGACCATCGTGCGCCGGAAAATGGCGAGGTCGATGTGATGCCGTTCGAAAAGGACCTCGTCGACATCGTCAACAAGTTCGTCTCCACGCAGGACAATGACCAGCGCGCCAGCTTGATGAAACAATTCCAGAAGATCTCGACGGAGCACGTCTACAATGTCGGCCTGACGGAATATCCCGGCGCGTTGATCGTCAACAAGCG
The DNA here is from genome assembly GCF_003998165.1 of Mesorhizobium sp. M7A.F.Ca.US.007.01.2.1. Lineage (NCBI taxonomy): Bacteria > Pseudomonadati > Pseudomonadota > Alphaproteobacteria > Hyphomicrobiales > Phyllobacteriaceae > Mesorhizobium > Mesorhizobium sp. M7A.F.Ca.US.007.01.2.1. The sequence continues at coordinate 25,407 of NZ_RZQP01000054.1, forward strand.
CTTCTCGAACATTCCGCAGGGCACGCCGATCTTCATGTTCAACTGGGCCGAGGATTCGATCATCCGCGAACGGGTATTTGTCGCCGCAGACAAGCAGGCGAAATATGAATTGTTCCTCGATGAGCTGCCCGGCAAACCTGGAGAGAAGGGGCTGATGAATTAGGTTTACCTCCCTGACTGAGAGACCTCCGGCCGCGCCGCTGGCGCGGCCGGACAAACCAACCTCCGGACGCAACCAAGGGCGCGATCGGCGAGACAAGGAAACGAACCGTCCATGCTGCGATTCCTGCTCACGCGCATAGCGTCGGCAATCCCGGTCCTCGCCATTTTGAGCCTGGCCACCTTTGCCATCATCCAGGCGCCGCCGGGCGACTATGCCGACTACATCCGCTCGCAGGCGATCAACCAGGGTGGAGCTTCCTTTGCCGAGGCCGACGCGCAGGCAAAGGCCTATCGCATCGAGCATGGCCTCGATAAGCCGCTGCCCGTGCAGTATCTCAACTGGATCGTCGGCATCGTCACTCGAGGCGATTTCGGCTACAGCCTGTACTACAACAAACCGGTCGCCGATGTGGTCGGAGAGCGCCTGCCGCGCACGCTCCTTCTGGCGCTGGTCTGCCATCTGCTGGCCTCGGTGCTGGGCATCACATTCGGCATATGGGCGGCGACAAGGCAATACACCTGGATCGACTCGACACTGTCGGCCATCTCCTTCCTCGGTATGACGGTGCCGCGCTTCCTGATGGCGCTGATCATCGTCTATCTCCTGGTCTTCCAGTTCAACGTGTCTGAGATCGGCTCATTCTTCTCGCCGCAATATGGTGGTGCGCCGTGGTCGTGGGCCAAATTCGTCGACCTCGTCAAACATGTCTGGCCGGTGGTGGCGATCGCCACTTTCGGCGGCCTCGCCTACAATATGCGCGTCATGCGCGGCAATCTGCTCGATACGCTGAACGCGCAATATGTCGAGACGGCAAGGGCCAAGGGGCTGACGGGTGCTGCCGTCGTCATGCGCCACGCCGTGCCCAACGCGCTGCATCCGCTCATCATGTATCAGGGCGTGGTGCTGCCCTATATGCTGACCGGCGAGATCGAGACGGCGATCATCTTCGCACTGCCGACCGTCGGCCCGGCGATCGTCGGCTCCATGGCTGTCGGCGACGTCTATGTCACCGCCACCTTCATGATGGTCCTGTCGGCGACGCTCATCGTCGGCAACATCATCGCCGACATGCTGCTCGTGCTGCTCGATCCGCGCGTGCGCCAGTTCGGGGAGCGTTGAGATGCTGGCGCGCGATCCATCCCCTCCACCGCTGCCTGCCGAAGGGCCCATCGTCGCCAAACCGGCGCATGGCAACGAAAGCTACATGGCGCTTGTCTGGCGCCGGCTGAAGCGCTCCTGGACCGGCATGGCCGGGCTCTGGCTCGTCGTGCTGCTGCTGGTGATGGCCGTATTCGCCGAATTCATCGCGCCAATGGACCCGAAGGTCACGGATGTCGGCTTCGCTCCGCCGCAGGTGCCAAGCTTCCATGACAGAGACGGCGGTTTCACCGCACGGCCGAGGGTCTATGCGCTGGCCGATTCGGCGGACCTCGATCCGGTCACTTTCCAGCCCGTCGTCGGCCCCGACTATGATCATCCTAGGCTGCTCGGTTTCTTCGTGCATGGCGCGCCCTACAAGCTGTTTGGGCTGCTGCCGGCGGACCGGCATCTGTTCGGCTCGCTGGACGGCCAGCCGGTGCATTTCCTGGGCACCGACAAGTTCGGCCGTGACGTGCTGTCGCGCGCCATCCACGGCTCGCGCGTCTCGCTGATGATCGCCCTGACGGTCGTCTTCATCATCACCGTCATCGGCACCACCGTCGGCATGGTTTCCGGCTATTTCGGCGGCAGGTTCGATGTCTGGATGCAGCGCTTCGTCGAACTGGTGCTCGCCTTCCCGCAACTGCCGCTCTATCTGGCGCTGACGACGCTGATCCCGGTCACCGCTCCCACCAACGTCTTCCTCGCTTTCGTCATCATCGTCATGTCGGCCTTGGGCTGGGCGCAGATGTCGCGCGAGGTTCGCGGCAAGACGCTGGCGCTGGCGCGGATCGAGTATGTGCGCGCCGCCATGGCGGTCGGCGCCACCGACCGGCGCATCATCATGCAGCACATCTTCCCCAATGTGATGAGCCATGTGATCGTCGCCGTGACGCTGGCGATCCCGACCGTGGTGCTGCTCGAATCCTTCCTCGGTTTCCTTGGCTTCGCCGTCAAGCCGCCGCTGATCTCGTGGGGCCTGATGCTGCAGGACACCGCGACCTATTCCGTCATTGGCACCTATCCCTGGATCCTGTCGCCGGTCGGTTTCGTGCTGGTCACTGTCTTTGCCTTCAACGCGCTGGGCGACGGCCTGCGTGACGCCGTCGACCCTTATTGAGGTGGCACAAATGGCCGTCGCGCTCGCCGAATCCTTCGCACCGATCGTCCGTCACGACCATGACGGACGCCAGGACCAGCCGATCATCGATGCTCGCAACGTCGCCGTGGCCTTCAAGGTGGAGCATGGCGTCGTCGAAGCGGTCAAGGACATCTCGTTCCAGCTCTATCGCGGCGAGACGATCGCCATCGTCGGCGAATCCGGTTCGGGCAAGTCGGTGACGGCGCGCACCGTCATGGGCCTGCTGTCGCGGCGCGCCACGGTGTCGCCCGGCTCGAGCGTCTGTTATGACGGGCAAAACATCCTGAAATTTCCCGAGAGCGCCCGGCGCAAGCTGCGCGGCAACCGCATCTCGATGATCTTCCAGGAGCCGATGAGTTCGCTGAACCCGATCTATACGGTCGGCAGCCAGATCGTCGAGGCGATCCGGGTGCATCGTAAGGTCAGCCGCAAACAGGCTTGGGCGCGAGCGCTCGAACTTCTGCAGCACGTGCAGATTCCCGATCCTGCCGCGCGGCTCAGACAATACCCGCATCAGCTCTCGGGCGGGCAACGCCAGCGGGTGATGATCGCCATGGCGCTGGCCAACAATCCCGACGTGCTGATCGCCGATGAGCCGACCACGGCGCTCGATGTCACCGTCCAGGCGCAGATCCTGAACCTGATCCGCAGCCTGCAGAAAGAGCTGCGCATGGCGGTGATCCTGATCACCCACGACCTCACCGTGGTGCGCCAGTTCTCCGACTACGTCTATGTCATGCAGCATGGCGAAATGTGCGAGCACAACGTCACCGAACGGCTCTTCGCCGACCCGCGGCATCCCTATACGAGGCGGCTGCTGGCTTCAGAGCCGCATGGGCAGCCGAAGCCGCTGCCGGAGGGCTGTGGCACCATTCTCGAGGCCAGCGGCGTGCGCGTCTCATTCATGCTGCGCCACGGCACCTTTCTGAAACCCGACTGGCGCGAATTGGTCGCCGTCGACGATCTCAGCCTGAAACTCTGTCGTCATGAGACGCTGGGGCTGGTCGGCGAGTCCGGCTCCGGCAAGACCACCTTCGGCCAGGCCCTGCTCCGGTTGATCGACGCCAAGCGCGGCGAGATCCGTTTCGACGGCAAGCCGATCCACGGCCTGTCGCGGGCCGAGATGCGGCCGTTGCGCTCGCGCATGCAGATCGTCTTCCAGGATCCGTTCTCCTCGCTCAACCCGCGCATGACGATCGGCCAGATCATCGAGGAAGGGCTGATCGTCAACAGCATAGGGGCGACGCGGCGCGAGCGGGTCGAACGGGTGCGCGACGCGCTGGTCAGCGCCGGCATGCCGGGCGATATACTGTCGCGGTTTCCGCACGAATTCTCTGGTGGCCAGCGGCAGCGCATTGCGATCGCCCGCGCCATAGCGCTTGAACCAGAATTCATCCTGCTCGACGAGCCGACATCGGCGCTGGACCTCTCCGTCCAGGCGCAGATCATCGACCTCCTGCGCAAGCTGCAGGACGAGCGCGGCCTCAGCTACCTCTTCATCTCGCACGACCTCAAGGTGGTGCGTGCGCTGTGCCATCGCGTGATCGTCATGCAGAACGGCAAGATCGTCGAGCAGGGCCCCGTCGACGACATCCTGTCCAATCCCAAGACCGCTTACACCGAACGGCTCGTCAGGGCCGCTTTCGATGTGGCCTGAACATATGCCGGAGGTTAGCATGGCAAGAAATCCCAAGATCACGTTCATCGGCGCCGGCTCGACGGTGTTCATGAAGAACATTGTCGGCGACGTGCTGCAGCGCCCGTCGCTGTCCGGCGCGACGATCGCGCTGATGGACATCAATCCGCAGCGGCTGGAAGAGAGCGCCATTGTCGTCAACAAGCTGATCGCGACGCTTGGCGTCAAGGCGAAGACCGAGACCCATTCGGATCAGCGCAAGGCGCTGGCCGGCGCGGATTTCGTCGTCGTCGCCTTCCAGATCGGGGGCTACGAGCCCTGCACAGTCACTGACTTCGAGGTGCCGAAGAAATACGGCCTGCGCCAGACGATCGCCGACACGCTCGGCGTCGGCGGCATCATGCGGGGCTTAAGGACCGTGCCGCATCTGTGGAAGGTGTGCGAAGACATGCTCGCCGTCTGCCCCGATGCGATCATGCTGCAATATGTCAACCCGATGGCGATCAACACCTGGGCGATAGCAGAGAAATACCCTGAGATCAGGCAGGTCGGCCTCTGCCATTCGGTGCAGGGCACGGCAATGGAACTGGCTGAAGACCTCGACCTTCCCTACGAAGAGATCCGCTATCGCTCGGCCGGCATCAACCACATGGCGTTCTATCTGAAGTTCGAGCATCGCCAGCCGGACGGTTCCTACCGCGACCTCTACCCAGATCTCGTGCGCGCCTATCGCGAAGGCCGCGCGCCCAAGCCCGGCTGGAACCCGCGCTGTCCCAACAAGGTGCGCTACGAGATGCTGACCAGGCTCGGCTATTTCGTCACCGAGAGCTCGGAGCACTTTGCCGAATACACGCCCTATTTCATCAAGGAGGGCCGCCCCGACCTGATCGAGAAATACGGCATCCCGCTGGATGAATATCCCAAGCGCTGCATCGAGCAGATCGAGCGCTGGAAGGGACAGGCTGAAGCCTATCGCTCGGCCGATCGCATCGAGGTAGAGCAGTCCCGGGAATATGCCTCCTCGATCATGAATTCAGTCTGGACCGGCGAGCCGTCGGTGATCTACGGCAATGTCCGCAACAATGGCTGCATCACCTCGCTGCCCCGCGATTGCGCCGCCGAAGTGCCGTGCCTGGTCGATGCCTCCGGCATCCAGCCGACCTATATAGGCGAGCTGCCGCCGCAATTGACCGCGCTGATCCGCACCAACATCAACGTGCAGGAACTGACGGTGCGGGCTCTGATGACCGAGAACCGCGAGCACATCTACCACGCGGCGATGATGGATCCGCACACCGCGGCCGAACTCGATCTCGACCAGATCTGGTCACTGGTCGATGATCTCTTGGCCGCTCACGGCGACTGGCTGCCGGGCTGGGCGCGGGTGGCGCGCAAGACCGAGGCCGCCTGACGACCTCATTTCGGAGCGTCGGGATCCGTCTCTTCCTCGTCATCGCGGGCCTTGATGACATAGGCGCCCTTCAGCCAGCGGTTGAGGTCGATGTCCTTGCAGCGCGTCGAGCAGAACGGAAAGCTGTCGCGCGCCGAGGGCTTGCCGCATTCGGGACAGGGGCGCTTTGGGCGCAAGGGCGTGACTTTGGGATCGGAATTCACAGCCGGGTTCCCGCCAGCCAGCCGCCATGCACCTTGAAGCCTTCGCCGCTCAGCAGCGCGATGGTCTCATAGAGCGGCAGCCCGACGATGTTGGTGTAGGAGCCGACCAGCTTGACGACGAAGGCGCCGGCGAGGCCCTGGACGGCGTAGCCGCCCGCCTTGCCGCGCCATTCGCCCGAGGCGATATAGGCGTCGATCTCTTCGCGCGGCAGCCGCTTGAAACGCACCCGCGTCTCGACCAGGCGCTGGCGCAGCTTGCCACCCGGGGTGATAAGGCAGATGCCGGAATAGACCCGATGCGAACGGCCCGACAACAGCCCGAGACAGTTGGCAGCGTCGTCGAGGGTTTCTGCCTTGGGCAGGATGCGCCGCCCGACGGCAACCACCGTGTCGGCGGCCAGCACGAAACCCGGCGCATAGTCGGCTTCGGTCTTCAGTGAGGCGAACGCCTTCTCGGCCTTTTCCTTCGACAGCCGCTTGGCCAGCGAGCGTGGATGCTCGGCACGCAGCGGCGTTTCGTCGATATCGGCCGGCAGCACGCGGTCCGGCTCGATCCCGGCCTGCTGCAAGAGCTCGATTCGGCGCGGCGAACCCGAGGCAAGCACCAGCTTCTGCAAAATGCTCATCGCGGACCAGTCGGGCTTTGCTTACTTGAAACGATAGGTGATGCGGCCCTTGGTCAGGTCGTATGGCGTCATCTCGACCAGAACCTTGTCGCCGGTCAGCACGCGGATGCGGTTCTTGCGCATGCGGCCGGCCGTATGGGCGATGATTTCGTGTTCGTTTTCGAGCTTTACCCGGAACATCGCGTTCGGCAACAATTCCGTCACGACACCCGGAAACTCGAGGACTTCTTCCTTCGGCATTCGATACCTTTGCTTGGATGGTAGTTCCAGCACCCTGGCCGGAATTTCGGCGGAACCTATATGATAATCGTCCGCTTGTGAACACGCTTAATCCGTCGCGTTTTTTGCCTCTGGAAGCAAGAAACGTCGGCCTATGCGCACCTTCAGCCGCTCGCGGACGTCCCGGTACGCTGCCATGATCTGTTCGCGCGTGCCACCGGCGTCGGTCGGGTCCGGCGTCGGCCAATATTCGACCTCGACGGCGAGCGAGCGGGTGAGTTCGAGTGCGGCGTGGTGCGCTTCGGGTGCCAGCGTGACGATCAGGTCGAAATAGTCGTCCTCGAGATCGTCCATCGTCCTTGGGTGGCGCTCGCCCAGCGTGAGATCTTCTTCGGCCAGCACCGCATCGACGAACGGATCGCGCTCGCCGGCGCGAACGCCGGCCGAAGCGACAAAGACGGTGGCGGGCAGCATCCGGCGCGCCAGCTGCTCCGCCATTGGCGAGCGCACGGCATTCATGCCGCACAGGAACAGGATCGAACGGGGCAGGGCGCCGGGCGACAGGGCTAGCCCCGCCAGTGCAGCACGCAGACCAGCGTGAACAGCCGGCGCGCCGTGTCGAAGTCGATGTCGATCTTGCCGGACAGCCGGTCCATCAACGTCTGCGAACCTTCATTGTGCAGGCCGCGGCGGCCCATGTCGATCGCCTCGATATGGCTCGGCGTCGAGGAACGGATGGCGTCGTAGTAGCTTTCGCAGATCATGTAGTAATCCTTGACGATGCGCCGGAGCGGCGTCAGCGACAGGATATGGGTGACGACGGCGGTGCCATCCTCGCGCGCAACGGCAAACACCAGGCGCTGCTCGGCCAGCGACAGTTTCAGCCGGTAAGGGCCGTCGCCGCTGTCATTGACGGGCTGGAAACTGTTCTCCTCGATCAGGTCGAAGATCGCCACCGCGCGTTCATGCTCGACATCCGGCGTTGACCGGCCGATCGATTCATCGAGTTCGACATCGATCAGCCTGGCGCGGGTTTGATCGGGGCCAGACATCGCCGCCTACATGTTCAACCGTATGGCGACGGAGCGTCCATGCGCGTCAAGACCCTCCGCCTTTGCCAGCGCAATCGCCGCCGGCGCCAAGATACGCAACTGCTCCGGTCCAAGCTTGAGGATCGACGTGCGCTTGACGAAATCGAGCAC